>NZ_JBJDRJ010000006.1:0-148455 GCF_044987415.1 Microbacterium sp. ZW T5_45
GGTCGGCACAGTCGGCGACAGCTATGACAACGCCCTCGCCGAGGCCGTGAACGGGCTCTACAAGGCCGAACTCATCCATGCCCGCCCAGCCTGGCCCTCCGTGACCGAGGTCGAGTTCCAGACGATGAACTGGGTCGACTGGTGGAACAACAAGCGTCTCCACGAAGCTCTCGACTACGCCACACCAACCGAGATCGAAGCCGCCTACTATCAATCACAGAACGCCGAACCGGCGCTCACATAGACAACGGAACAGAACCCAGGGCGGTTCAGTTCGTCGTCGACCAGCACAATACGCATAAGCCGAAGCGTCGCAACACAATCTATGGCGAGTCTAAGAAGAGCCTCCGGGCCGCAATCGCGATGTCAAGAGCAGAAAACGAAGGCGAATGAACACATTCGAAACGAACTCCGCTTCCCAGCCCTTCAGCATGCGGCGAGATGTCGCTGAGGGTTCGCGCTTGTCGCGTTCCTCTGTCTGATTCCCGTAATCGAGAGAATCGTCCACGGCAGGGCCGGCGTGCTCCTTGTAGAGCAGTTCGCTCACCCCGCACTCAAGATCGCGAGCCGCTGGTGATCAAGAGCGGGAACGTGACGTCTCAGGGGTGGCCGCGGGCTTGCTGGACGACGAATCGTGACGGTCGGCCTACACGGGATGAGGTGTGGATCACCACTCTCTAGCATCCCCTTCTCTCGCTCATTCTCTCGCTCACAGCGTTCTGCCAGCGAAACTCTACCGTACGTAAGGTAGGGTTATGATCATGAGAACAAGTTCACGCACAGATATCCTCGAGGCTGCGATGCGCGTGGTAGGTGATGTCGGCGGCGCCGACATCACCTACCAGTCCGTCGCCAGCGAAGCGGGGCTGACCAAGGCCGGCCTGATGTATCACTTCGCCACGAAAGACGCGCTGATGATCGCAGTCATCGAACATGTGATCGAACGGTGGCAAGCCGAACTGCAGCACGTGCTCGACGTGCCGATCACTGAGTCGACACTCGACGAGCGCGTTCGTGCTTTCGTGCGGTTCGCGGGCGAGGGCGGCGTGACGCAGGGGGAATTCGTGGTGTTCTCCGAAGCTGTCCGCCGCCCCGAGCTCTCCCGGCCATGGCTGGAATACCTGCAGACCTGGTTCGGGTTCGGCGACGGCGTCGACACGACACCGCTGCTGCTGGTCTGGTTGGCGGCGAACGGGCTGTGGGTAGCTGAGGCCACTGGCATTCTGACCATCGCTCCCGCTCAACGAGAGGCTCTGCTGATGCGTCTGACTGCACTGATCGAAGGGAGTCTCGAATGAAGAAATGGCTGATCCTGGGCGGGGCGATCGTTCTGGAAGTTGCCGCGACTCTGTCGTTGCGTGGCGCGATCGACAATCCGTGGTGGGCGATTCTTGCCATAGCGGGCTACGCCGGTGCGTTCGTGGCGTTGTCACTCCTGCTGCGCCTCGGTGCCCCGATCGGCGTCGTATACGGCATCTGGGCCGCCGCCGGCGTCGCGCTTACTGCGGTGATCGCATCGGTGATCTTCGGTGAACCCTTCACCTTCATGATCGGACTAGGGATCGCGATCGTGATCGCCGGTGTCGTTCTGGTCGAGACCGGCCATGGCGCGCCGAAGGCTGCTGACACGGAGGTCTCCTCATGACTTGGCTCTTGCTCGCCGGAGCGATCGTGACCGAGGTCGCTGCGACCATGTCTCTGCGGGCTTCGGAAGGGCTGCGGAAGAAGCGATGGATCGCACCGGTCGCCGTGTTCTACATCTCCGCCTTCTCATTGCTGACGATTGCACTTGCTCAAGGGATGCCGGTCGGCATCGCCTACGGGATCTGGGCGGCATCCGGTGTCGCACTCACGGCGGTCGGTGCCCGCGTGTTCTTCAAAGAGCGCCTCACCTGGCGGATGATCGCCGGCATCGTCCTCATCGCCGTCGGCGTGTTCGTCATCGAGCTCGGCGCCTCGGCCCACTGATTCGTCGCATCCGCGGCTACCGACCAGAAAGCACACCCATGTTCACCATCGCTCCCGCTTCCTCCGCCGACGTTCCCGAGGCGGCCTCCATGCTCGCATCCGCGTTCGCGCATGACACCGTCATGGGCACCCTCGTCGACGGCGAACACAAGCAATCTCGCCTCGCACGACTCTTCCGGGCGCTCCTGCGAGTCGGCGCGCTCCGTACGGGACGCATCGACCTCACTCGGCGAGACGTCGACGGCGGGCTGCTCGGCGCCGCCATCTGGGAGCCACCAGGACAGCACACCTCGCTCCTGGACCAGGCGCGAGAGCTGCCGAGCTTCCTCCGCGCGCTGGGCTGGGGAGGGCTCGGCAGGGCCGTACGGATCCAGACGGCCCTGGCCCGCCACCGTCCGGCCGAACCGCATTGGTACCTGGCACAGATTGGAGTGAGTGCTGAGGCTCGAGGGATGGGAGTCGGGTCTGCGTTGCTGGAGTCCAGGTTGAAGAAGATCGATGCGGAAGGACTGCCTACCTATCTTGAGTCGTCCAACGAGCGCAATCGATCCCTATATCGACGCCACGGCTTCGAGAGCATCGCATCGATCGACGGCATTCCGAATGCATCACCCGAGGCGATGTGGCGGCCGGCTCAGCGGTAGGCGACGCGCTTGCCGGTGGGCATGACCGCGCGAGTGCGCTGCGCGACTACGTGACTTCATGTCCGGCGTCGCGCAGCGCGGCCGCCTGCGGCGTGCGCGCTAGGCACCAGGATGAGGTCGCTGTCGAAGGTCGACACGACGAACATGGGGATTGCTCGTGCGGATATCGGCGACACAACCGACTGAACGACGCCGGTGACGTTGAACGGGATGGGGCCATCGATATACCAGGCGCACCAGGGTCCGACGGTATTTGCGCCCGTCGGATCGAGGGCGGGCGGGCACACAATCGGCAATTCGGAACTCGTCCGGGTGACCGAGAGAAGCTGCGCGTCCGCGGCGAACAGTTCCGGCGGGAGGGGCGCAGCCGGGTCGAGCCTTACGATGACGAACTCCTCATCGATGCGGGAGAGGCCAACACTTGGGGGAGGGATCATGGGGTTGTTTGTCGGAGTTGCCGGCGGTCGGCCTCTCGTGCGGGATCATTGTCAGACTGGGCCGTGCCGTACGTCCCGGCGAGGTGATCGCGTAGGGCCGCGGCGAAGTCTTCGGCGTTGTCGCTCGCGAGATGACCGACAAGGCGCTCGTGTTCGGCGATGATCTCGGCGCAGCGGGCGAGGAGGAGGTCTCCGTAGCTGAAGAGCAGGAAGCGCTGCCGGTCGGCGAGCCGATCGTTCAACTCGAGCAGCACCGTATTCTCTGCCGACTCCACGAACGAGCGATGGAAGTCGATGGTCGATTCGATGAAGGCTCGGACGTCGCGAGCGGCGAACGCCTCGCGTTGCACTCCGATCGATGCGGTCAGTCGGCTTGCCAATCCGTGGCGGGCCTGCGTTGACGCGCGCGCGACACCTGCGGTTTCGAGCATGAGGCGTGCGTCGGCGAGATCGGCGGCTGCGCGTTCACTCAGTCCGTTCACGAGCGCTCCGCGCTTCGGGTAGACGGTGATCCATCCCTCGTCCTGCAACCGAGCAAGAGCTGAGCGGACGGGGGTGCGGCTCACTCCGATCTCCTGGGCCAGTGACGCTTCGCCGAGCATCGAGCCGGGGGCGTGGATCCCGTCGAGGATGCCGTTACGGATCGTCTGATATGCCCGCTCGTTGGCGCTCGGGTTGCTGTCTGACACAAACGTCTCCACCTCAGTTGTCGTGCGCTCTCAGGATACGACGTGGGACCGGGGCTCACCTGTGGTGAGGGGGAAACAGAGCGCGATCGGACGCCGCCGCTGTCACATCAGGCAGCGGCGCGGTCTTGCCAGTCGTTGCGACTGCGGAGCGTCGCGACGGCGCAGTCGGCTACGGCTGTGGTCTTCACGGACTCTCCTGGCACACCGACGATAGTGGTGCCGGCGGGAAAGCTCCTCGTGACGACTGCTCCTGCGCCGATGGTGGAGTAGGCGCCGATCGTGATCGGACCGAGGACTGCTGCGCCCGCACCGATGGTGACCCCGCATCCTATGGTCGGGTGCCGCTTGCCCGGTTGAGGACGTTGCCCGCCGAGAGTGACTCCGTGGTAGACCAGCACATCGTCACCGACTTCCGCGGTTTCACCGATGACGACACCCATGCCGTGGTCGATGAACACTCGCCGGCCGATTCGGGCCGCAGGGTGGATCTCCACTCCCGTCAGCGTCCGTGTCGTCTGTGCGCCGAGTCGCGCGATGAACCGGTGTCCTCGCCTCCACAACCAGTGGTGGATGCGGTGGGCCCAGATCGCGTGGAGCCCGGGGGAGAGCATCATGACGGCGATTGCGGAACCGGCTGCGGGATCCTTGGACTGCGCGGTGGCGATGTCTTCACGCAGCCGGCACCACGGGATGCCCGGATCGTGGCGGAGTCGCTTCATGGTTCTTCCAATGTCCAAAGTCTCTTTGATCCTGGGCGACCGTGCCGCCCGTGCGCCAGGATGCGGGTCCTGGCGCACGGACGGCTCGGGCATCAGATGATCGACAGCTCACGGAGTTTCGCGTCGACCTCGGCATTACTCGGCTCGACCATGTGGGTGCCGTCGGGGTAGACGACGACGGGGATGTTGGTCCGACCTGAAATGGCTTTGGCCTTTTCGGCTGCCTCAGCATCCGCTTGCACGTCTATATAGACAGTCTCGACACCCAGCCCGTCGAGCTGCCGCTTGGTGCGCCGGCAGTCGCCGCACCAATCAGCCCCGTACATCGTGATGCTGGAGCCACCAGTCGTCGCGCTAACTCGAAGGTCGTCAGATCGCTCACTCGGGACGACGGACTGTCTCACCGCAGGCGTTGCCGGACGGACCTCAGCGGCGGGCTGCGCGTCCTGCGCCGGGCCCTCGTCGAGGGCTGCGAGGTAGCGCTCGGCGTCCAGAGCTGCCACGGTTCCTGAACCGGCTGCGGTGACGGCCTGACGGTAGTGAGGATCGATGACATCGCCGGCGGCGAACACACCGGAGAGGTTCGTCAGCGAGCTGCGTCCAGCCACGGCGACTGTCCCGTCTGAGGTGAGATCGAGTTGGCCGTGCACGAGGTGCACACGAGGGTCGTTGCCGATCGCCACGAAGACACCCGTGACGTCGAGGTCCCTGGTCTCTCCGGTCACCGTATCGGTGAGTTCGAGACCCGCCACGCTGCTCGCGCCCCGGATGCCGGTCACGGCGGCGTTCCACACGAACTCGATCTTGTCGTTCGACAATGCCCGCTCCTGCATGATCTTCGACGCACGCAATTCGTCACGCCGATGAACGATCGTCACCTTGGACGCGAAGCGGGTCAGGAACAACGCTTCCTCCATCGCCGAGTCGCCACCACCGATCACCGCGATGTGCTGCTCGCGGAAGAATGCCCCGTCGCACGTGGCGCACCAGGACACGCCGTACCCGGACAGCCGATCCTCGTCGGGCAGACCGAGTTTTCGGTACGCCGAGCCCGTGGCGAAGATCACCGTGCGGGCCTCGTGCACCGTGCCTGAGCCGAGGACGACACGCTTCGTGTCACCGGTGAGCTCGAGTTCAGTCACGTCGTCATAGACGAGTTCGGCCCCGAAGCGCTCTGCCTGCTGCTGCATGCGCTCCATGAGCTCGGGGCCTGTCACGCCTTCCGGGAACCCGGGGAAGTTCTCGACCGTGGTGGTGTTCATCAATTCGCCGCCTGCCTCGACGGAGGAAGCGATCACCAGTGGAGCTAAACCGGCGCGCGCAGCATAGATCGCTGCGGTGTATCCGGCGGGGCCGGAGCCGATGATGATGATCTGTCTCATGAGTGATCAGTCCTTTCGTGCGTTCCCGCGTTCACCTTCACGATCGCTGGAGTACTAGTCGCTTCAGCCCTGCTGTGTCGCGTGGGCGCGGACCTCGTCCATGTCGAGTGCGCGAACTTGTCCGATCAGGTTCTCCAATGCGGGCGCAGGCAAAGCTCCTGCCTGGGAGAACACAAGAATTCCGTCGCGGAACGCCATCAGAGTGGGGATCGACGTGATCCTCATGGCTCCCGCGAGGTCCTGGTTGGCCTCTGTGTCGACCTTGGCGAACACGATGTCCTCATGCTTGTCCGCGGCAGAGTCGTAGACGGGCGCAAACGCGCGGCACGGGGGGCACCAGGCCGCCCAGAAGTCGACCAGGACGATCCCGTCGGATTCGACAGTGGAGGGGAAGTCGGCCATTGAGAGGTCGCGTGTGGGCATGGGTTCTTCCTTTCGTGGGACGGCGGCACTTGTGGTCCGCCCTGAGGGGCATCGTGGCCACGCAGAAGGGTGATCGCTATACGACACACCGATCCGTGTTGTATCCAACATGAATGCTAGGACGGTGTAACGCGAAACCCGACGGAATATTCCGCGCTGCTCGATGCCTATGGAAACCCGGCTGTGCGCGCCGTCTCCCGCACGATGTTGCGCCGCGGATGCCCTATAGACGCACGTACGCTGCGCCGGCGCGTTGCGCGAACACGATCGCAACGGCGGCAGAGTCGACCAGGCTGACCGGCGTCTGAAGTTGGCTCTCGTCGATGCCTCGCCGGCTGAGGCCGACTCTGCATGCCTCGATCGTGACTCCGTCTGTCACCTCGACTGCGGGCGCGGAGTCGAGGAGGCCGCCGAGCGCCGGGCCGTTCACGATGATCCGTACCTGCAGCGTCCGGTCGGCCTGAGTGATGGCGGTTGCTGCCCCGGTAGCGCGCGCGACGTCCTCGGGGTTGTCGGCGACATGCACGATGACTTCGTGACGCTTCTGGGTGAGCTCCGTTTTCATCTGTTGTTCTCCTTGATCGGTGGTGTCGGGGAGGGAAGCGACAACTCGCGGATCGCGCGTTTCTTGCTCACGCGGACGATGATCCAACCGATGAGCGCGGCGACGCACGCCACGCCGATGACGACGCCGTCCGGGATGCGGGCGGCTTCGCGAAGAACGGTGCCTTCGAGCGCGGATTGGTCTGATGCGCCGAGGATGCCGCTCAGCGAGGTCGTGCCTGAGGTGACCAGGAGGAGGACCCCCACGCCGACGGTAAGCAGACCGCCGATCAGGCCGGTCCAGGTGTTGCGCCAGCGGCCGATGATGATCTCGCGCGGTCGGATGAGGCGTTTGACGAACGGAAGCCGTCCCCACAGCAGCGAAGCGACCAGAAGGGGAAGCGCCATGCCAGCGGCGAAGACGAGCAGGATGATGCCGCCGGAGAGGGCATTGCCCGAGACGGCGGCGACCGTGAGGACCGCGCCCAGGATGGGTCCTGCGCAGACGCCGGCCAATCCATAGACGGTGCCGAGTGCGTATACGGCGACGTTGGAGGTGCCCTCGGTCGTCTCGCGTCGAGCGAGCAGGGGGACGGGAATGTTCAGCACCATGACCAGCCCCAGCGCGATCACGATGACGGAGGCGATAGTGACGAAAGTGAATCGATGTTCGTTCACGAAGGCGCCGAATGTGCCAGCGAGCACTCCGAGCGGTACCAGGCTGGTGATCAACCCGAGGTAGAAGATGCCGGTACGAGCGAGGAGCTCTGCGGGGCGAGCGAACGCGTATGAGAAGAACGCGGGCAGCAGCATCGCCGAGCACGGGCTCAGCAGTGTGAGGATGCCCCCGAGGAATGCGCCGAGAAGGCCGATGTCCATGCGGGTATCACTTCGCCGCTTCTAGCGACGCGTCCAGGAACTGGCGAAAACTCTCGAGAGGCTGCGCCCCGGAGAGCGCGGTGTCCCCGGCGACGAAGAAGGGGACGCTGTTCACGCCGAGTTGCTGCGCCGACAGCGTGCTCGCCTTCGCCTCCTCCCTGAGCGCGGGGTCATCGAGGTCAGCCGTGAACTGCTCGATATCGGGCACACCTGCTTGCTCGGCGAAATCGATGAGGGTCTCACGGGGTAGATCTGCGTGTGCGCCTTCGGGGGCGACATCGTAGATCGCGGTGGCGAACTCCATGAACCGTCCCTGGTTCGCGGCCGCCCGTGCGGCAACGGCAGCGTCTTCAGATTGTTCTCCGAAGAAGGCGACGTCGTGGAACTCGACGCGCACGAGGCCTGTCTCCACGTATTCCTCGATCAGCGCGGGCAGTGTGTCGCGGCTGAACACCGCGCAGAAGGGGCAGCGCAGGTCCGTCCACTGCGTCAGCACCACGGGGGCGTCGACGTCGCCGATCGCCATCGGATCGTCGGCCTCGCGCCGCACGAAGGGCATCTCGTCGGCCTGGCCCGGTTGTGAGGACGCCGATGCGGCGGGCCCCGAGGGCGGTGCAGAAGTCGGAGACTGGCCGGGCAGGAACTGGGCGACGACGACGATCGCGAGGAAGACGACGATCGCGACCAGGGCGACGGTCCATCGCCGTGAGCGGCGAAACTTCTCCTTCAGCGCGGTCATGGATTCGGCCTCTGAACTAGTCACCTTTGTAGGATACAAGATGGATCCAAGGCGGCGGTCCGACTCTCTGGGTCAGGGATCGGACTCGTGCGGCGCGGAATCACGTGAGCGGCGAGCGTGGCCGCGGAAATCAATTCTTCTCTCGGGGCGCCCGAGGCCGCTTCGATGCTCATTCCGTCGATGGTGGCCATGACGAATCGGGCCAGCACTGTACAGTCGGCGTCATCCGGGAGGTCGCCATCAGAGGCGGCGTCCCTGAGTCGCGACAAGACGGTTCGTCGCGTTCGTTCGCGTGCGTTCGACAGCAGGCCTGCAATCTCATGGCCGGGGTCGCCGGATGTCAGCCCCGCCTGAACCGTCATGCAGCCAGAAGGCTGCCCCGGTTCGGTGAAGATCTCCGCTCTTCCCGTTAGGAGAGCGAGCATCGCCTCGTGAGCAGTCGGGTGCGCCATGGCCATCTCTACCTGGGCGGTTCGGTCATCCATGTAGCGCTGAAGCGCCTTCTCGAACAGGTCGCGCTTACTACCGAAGGCCGCGTAAAGACTCGGAGGGTTGATGCCGAGCGTTCGGGTGAGGTCGGTAATGGAGGTGCCTTCGTATCCTCGGCGCCAGAACAGCTCCATCGCTGCCTGCAGCGCCTCCTGATCATCGAACCCGCGCTTGCGACCTCCGGGCATGTGCTGTCTCCTCAGCCTGATCTGTGCGAGAGTTGCGCACATTCTGTAACGTCCACTACAGTATAGCTTACAAGTTATTTAGTGAACGCTACAGAATGGAATCGTACTCACCATGGGCAAGTTGACTGGCAAGACGGTAGTGATCACCGGCGGCAGCACGGGCATCGGCCTCGCAACCGCAAAGCGGTTCGTTGCCGAGGGCGCCAGCGTGTACATCACGGGTCGTCGTGAGGAGGAGCTTGCCAAGGCGAAGAAGGACATCGGTGGAGATGTCACCACCGTCCGCGGCGACATCGCAGACCTCGCCGACCTGGACCGACTGTGGGCGCAGGTGAAGCAGGAGCGCGGCTCGGTCGACATCATCGTGGCCAACGCGGGAATCGCGGAGCCGGCGCCGCTGCCCGTCGCCACCCCGGAGCACTTCGATCGTGTCTTCGGCATCAACGCGCGAGGCACCTTCTTCACCGTGCAGAAGGCGCTGCCGCTCCTCAACGACGGCGGTTCGATCGTCCTCATCGCCGGAGTAGCACACCAGGTCGGCTGGCCGGACTTCCCCGCCTACTCCGGAAGCAAAGCCGCCATCCGCTCCTATGCGCGCAGCTGGGCCGCCGCACTTCTTGACAGGAACATCCGCGTCAACTCGATCAGCCCCGGCCCGATCGAAACCCCCATCCTCGACGGGCTGTCGACTCCCTCGAACGATGGCGCAGCTGTGCGCGCCGGACTCGCCGCCACGGTGCCCATGGGGCGTCTTGGCGAAGCGGAGGAGATCGCGTCATCCATCCTGTTCCTCGCCTCGGACGACAGCAGCTACATGACCGGCACTGACCTCGCCGTCGACGGCGGCTCCACTCAGCTCTGACTCGCGCTCGGGCCGGCTGCGTTCTCCCGTAACCGGCCCGGCCTCTCGTATTGACCGACTTAAGGAGACAAACATGACTTACCACGAGCACACCGACCACCGTTACCTTCGCAACCTCCGCGCAGGGGCGCCCGACGCGGTGAAGGCCTTCCTGGCGTTCGACCAGGAGGCGCTGAAGGGCGCCAACAAGGTGATCTCACGCAAGAACACCGAGCTGATGGCCGTCGCCGTCGCTCTGACGACCCAGTGCGCCTACTGCATCGAGGCGCATGTGCTTGCGGCAAAGGCTGAAGGTGCTTCCGTTGAGGAACTCTCCGAGACCGTGATGATCGCCTCGGCGTTGCGTGCAGGCGGCAGCTTCGCCCACGGATTCATGGCGATGAAGTTCTTCGACGCTGCGACGGGACCTGACGCAGCACCCGAAGCCGGTTCACTGGTAGAAAATGCCTAGTCTTGCCGACCGTACTGCTGGATAATCCGACGATAGGAAAAAGACACTCATGACCACGATCGCTCTCATCGGCGCCGGGCGGGGACTCGGCGCAGCCGTCGCGCGCCGATTCGGTGCCGAAGGCTTCGACCTCGCCCTGATCTCCCGCAGCATCGAACGCGTGGAGACCCTTGCCGCCGAGCTCCGCGACGAAGGTCTCACTGCACGTGGGTATGCGGCCAACGTTCGCGAGCCGCAGACGATCGTCTCGGCACTCGACGAGGCGACCCAGGATCTCGGCCCGATCGAGGTGCTGGCGTACGCTCCACTTCCCCAGAAGGAGTTCCTGCGGCCCGTGCTGGAGACAACAGTCGAGGACCTCCGAGCAGCTGTGGAGTTCTCCATCTACGGACCGGTCACGGCCGTGCACCACGTCTTGCAAGGAATGCGTTACCTCGGCAGGGGCAGCATTCTCTTCGTCAACGGCAGCAGTGCCGCCCGTCCCAGCGCAGGCGTTGCAGGCACCTCCATTGCCTTTGCTGGAGAGTCCGCGTACGCACGGATGTTGCATGACACCCTCACGACGGAGAGCATCCACGTCGGGCAACTCATCATTCCCAGCGCCATCACACCCGGCCATCCCACGCACGATCCCGGCGTTCTCGCGGAGAAGCTTTGGACGATGCACGCGAGCAGGGGCGAGTTCCGCGTCTTCGCCGAGCCGATGGCGGGCGTGTAGCCGCGGCGAGAAGAGTGATACCTGCTCCCGATTGGTTGGAGCGGACGAGCGAAGGACTCAGTCGGCGGCAGCCACGCGAGACAACTCGGCCGCTCGAATTCGGATCAGAGCCAGGTCCAGCAGCGGGGTGCTGACGCTGAGATTGCGAGCTCTCCGGGCGAAATCACCGAGAATGTGCTCGGCCTCCGTAGTATTTCCGGCCGATAAGTCTCGGAAAAGTGACGAGGTGAATGCCGACCCCGGTTCGGTAAGGATCGCCACTGACTGTGCATGGGCCGCTTCCCGCGGCCCATGCACGGCGGCGGTTACGACGAGTTCGGCCTCCGAAATAGCTGACTCGATGTGGGGGAGCCCGCCGGCCTCTCGGATGTGCCCGACAGTGTTGTCGAACAAGCAAGTGACGACGCCGGCCGCTGAGATGAACGCCCACTTCTCCCAAAGGTCCTGTTGCACGTCGGCCGACTCCGCGACAGACAGACCCGGCACGGCGAGGGCCGACTGAACCCAGGACGGTAGCGGCTTCGAGTCGAGCGAGCCGATCGTGACTTCGGCGAGTGAAGTCATCTGCACTGCCCCGCCCTGGTCGTCGAGAGATGCGACGATCTTGATCAGCCCTCCGGCGACGTGTCCGGGGTACCGCGCATGCAGCAAATCGATATGCCGCATGCCGTTCAGGAACGGGAGGATGATTGTTTCAGGTCCGACTGCCGGGGCGATCTCTTCGACCACCGTGGCGATCGCGCCGGCCTTCACCGCCACGATGATTAGATCGAACTGCGCGGTGAGCTCGGAGTTGACGATCGTCGCTGCGTCGTGGGTGTATCTTCCCTCTGGCGCGGTCAGCACAGCGCCGTAGCGCTGGAGCGCCTCGCGGCGGCCCGCACGAACGAGGTACGTGACGTCCCGCCCGTGATGGGTGAGGCGAACTCCGACCGCTATTCCTGTTGCGCCTGCGCCGACGATCAGAATTCTCATGACTCCATCGTCGCCCAATCCGCATACGTCGCGGGCCATATCCGCAAGGATATCTTCGGCCGGCAACCTCGGTTGCTTTCAATGGGGGAGGGGGCGCGTGCAAGCGCTTGAAGAGCTACCTGCAGTCTCCTATCGACTCGTCAACGATTGCTCGAGAGCGAAACAAGTGCTGCCACTCCGATACCTGCGTCGATCGGCCCGCCCCCTGACCTGCGGGTCGCCCCAGCTGGAGCCGCGCGCTCGCCAGGGGCAGACGCCCCTGCGTCTCGTCCTACAGCGTTGTCCGCCGTGATCTCTGGGTGACACGCCACCGCGCTCGCTATCGTCGACGTGAGCGGAGTCCAATACATCGGAGCCGGTTTGTACTCACGGCGGCAGCGAGGGATCCCCATCGCGGGTGGTGGTTACTGGAGATGGGCGAAGGTACTGTTGTCGTCGACCGGGGCAGCCAAGGCAGCCTGGCACGTGAACCACGATCGGCCACGAAGACAGCATCCAGACGCCGCGAAACTTGATCCGACAGCGTCTACTCGTATGAATCGTGAGATGTCGACTGGATGCCTCGGCTCGCTGCGACCCCTCGAGGGAAAGAGCGGCGAACCTTGGAAAGATCGCCGCCCCTGCGGTCCCTTGTCGAGCTGCTACCCCTCGGCACCTCGGAGCTTCTTCACTGCCTTTTCGACGAGCTTCGTCGCATGCTTCACATCGTTCCCGGTCGCGGTCGATCCGGCGAGCACGATCTTGCCGACGGAGACGGCGTAGTCGAGATCGTCAAGCGAGTCATCCGTGTACCGATCGCGGGCGACGTCAGCAGCCCGAGCCAATGCTGCGGACAACGACGCGGTGTCGGTGGGTTCAGGAGTCGGTACCGCGACGAGCCGCAGGTCATCGAGCACGCCCCAGGCACCTGCTGAAAGCGCAAAATCAGCGCGCAATTCCACGATTCCGTCTGCTCCGACAACCACGGCAGGCAGCGTCGCGGTGTGCATCTCGTTCCACACCGTGAACTCCAGCGGAGCGTTCCAACTGCCCACCGAAGTCGTCGCCGAAAGCACGCGGGAGTCGTTCGATCGACTGCCCTGCGTGGTCGCCTGCACCATGTACGTACCGGCCGGCACGCCCGACACGGTCTGCGAGGCCGAGGTCGCATACGCCTGGCCATCCCAGAAGGTCAGGGCGTGTTCGCCATCCGAACCGTCGGCGGTCTGTGAACGAGTGGCGGGACCAGTGAGGGTCCAGGCGCTCATGTCTGACGACTCGAATGATCCGTTCTGCACGAGATTTGCAGCCAGCACGGTCACAGATGCCGTCACGGAGAGACCGGATGAGGTGCGTCCCTGTACCGGATACACGCCGGGACCGCGAATCCACTCGACGACGTCGCTCCAGACGACGGGAGGATGCTCGATGCTGCCGTCGTCATAGGTCACCGCGATCGTCGCCGGCAGTGTGATCGCCGCACCGTCCGCCACCGACAGGTCCACTCGTTCGATTTTGAGGACTTCTCGCGGTGCGATCGCGCCCGTGTACACGTATTCGAAGGTGCGCAGCGATCCGAGCGGCACGCCATCCCATGCAAACAGCAACTGGTTGTCCCACGCCGACCCCCCCCATAGGAATCACCGACGTGCGCCGGGTAGTAGTCAATGGCGAAGCTGGTCGCCCAGCCCGAGCCGTCACGCTCCCAGAGCAGTCGGTTTTCCGTGAGCTCTGTTGCCGACCCCACCGGCAGCCATGCCGGCTCCCAGTAGAAGACGCCGATCCCGGCGTCGCCGACGTCCGCGACGGCCGCGATGACGTCCCGTAGCTGGGTCGCCTGCCCCTGCACGCTTGCGGGGTAGTCGTCGGTGATGGTGCTGTCATCGATCACGTGCGGGGAGCCGTCACCGTCCTCGAGCGTGTGCGCCCAGGATCTCTCCGCGACCATGACCTGCTTGCTCTACGTCGTTGCGACGTGCGAGAGTGCTGAGGTCAGGTTAGCGGTTGAGCCGTGCCAATAGGGGTAGTACGAGCTCCCGAACACGTCGTAGTCGACGCCGAACTGCTCAAGTCCCGCCGCATAGCCGGAGTACCGGCCCGCGGTCTCCGGAGTCGTGAAGTGCACGGCCACCCGTGCTTCTGGCAGCACTTCGCGCACCGCCTGGCTGCCCGCCGAGATGAGTGCTGTGAAGTGCGCGTCGATCTCACTCCCGGGGCGTGAATAGCCCGCGATCGCTTTGTTCGTCTCATTGCCGACCTGCACCATGCTCACATCGACGCCGGCGTCTTCGAGAGACTGCAGCGCGTCGGCGGTGAAGTCGTGTAACGCCGAGAGGGTGTCTTCGGGCGACAGGCCCTGCCAGGCCTTCGGAGCGAGCTGGCGACCAGGGTCGGCCCAGAAGTCGGAGTAGTGGAAGTCGACGAGCACGCTGAGCCCCGCGGCCGTCGCCCGCGAGCCGATTTCGACCGCGCGGGGGACGTCGACATTGCCGGCTCCGTAGCCGTTGCCGGACGCGTCGAACGGGTCGTTCCAGACCCGGACTCGTACGGTGTTCACGCCGTGGTCGGCGAGTAGGGTGAACAGGTCGGCCGGCTGGCTGGCGTCGTCGCGGAAGACCACGCCGCTCTCCTCGAGCGAGAGCACCGTCGACACGTCGACCCCATTCGCGAAGTCGGGGGAGAGACCGTCGACGCGTTCGACGTAGACGCCCGCTTCGACGGGAGTCCCTGTGGTGCCCGTACTGGTAGCGCCGGTGTCGCTGCGCACCGCCGCCCAGGCCGGCGATGCGCCTGCCGCCGGTATGGCGACCACGACCGCGAGCGCCGCCGCGAGCGCGACGGCGCCCTTCCTTGCTGGGAAATGTTGGTGCACGATCCTGTTCCTTTTGCAGTCGGCCGCCCGCGAGGGTTGCGCCCGGAGAGGCGAGGTGATCCGCGGCGCTGCGGTGTCGCTCTGCCCGGGCGGGCTGAACGAGCTTGGTGGTGGAAGAGCGGAGGAGGGTCAGCTCTCCCGCCAAAGTGGTGCCTCGACGAGATGCACGCTCTCCAGGGCGAGTAGCGGTCCTGACGTAGCACGTCGTCGTGCCGCGGCCGCCGCCGGCAGATGAACGTCTGCCTCGGGATGCAGTGGAACGATGCGCAGGGTGAGCGCGGCGGCATCCGCGATGCCGAGCGCATCGAGCCCGATGGTCCACGATGTACCGTCCCAGAACCGGTCGGCGACCACGACGCCGTCGGCTTCGAGTCGAGCGACGTCGCCCACCCACTCAATTTCGAGATAGCGCCGGCCTTGGCGGTCGGTAGGAAGCTCGATTGTCCAGCTTGTCCCGTGACGGGCAACGTGGTCTCGGGTGGGCGCGGAGGCACGTCCGAGTCGCTCGCCGTAGCTGGATGGCGGGGGCGTCCCGTGAGTGGGCTCGCTGAGAAGCGCGGGCAGTGTACGACCCATCCGGGCGGGGTCTTCATCGGCATCGGACGCCACGACGCCGACTTCGAGGTCGACGAACTCTCCTCTTGCTGGCAGATACTCCTGCACGGAGGGAGCGCGGACTGTGCGCGCGCACACCTTGCCGTCGGCGTCTTCGAACACTGCGTCGCGCGAGAGCAGGAGGCGGCGGTTGCCGCCACCATCGAGCACCCACACGGTGTCAGCGATGGACGCCGGCACGAGCAGCAGCGTGAGCCGCCCCTCGTCCTGTTGCAGTTCGAGGACTTGCAGGACACCGACTTCGACGCTCACGACACCCGCCTCAGGGTGGCTCACTGTCCCAACGGATCCGGTGACCGCCGCCGCTGTTGCGAGCTCGACCGGAACGCCTGCCTCGGCGACGAGCACGAGAGTCGGGTGCTCACTGTCGAGGACAGTGAGCGGTGAAGCCGTCACCCAATTGAGGTGCACGCCACCGAGCGCGAGATGCAACGGCCAGTGGGCGATCGTGCCGACCGGCACGTCGATCGGCGTACGCGGAAACACCGTCGTGCCAGCATCGAGCGTCACGGCGAACTGCACATCCGGGACGCTCTCAAGCGATCGATGTGGTTGTTGCCAGGTCACGAACACCCATCCGGAAGCGCCATCGCTGCGCAGTGCCCATCGCAGAGTCTCTGCGTCATCGACGTTCGCAGGCAGCCGCTCCGGCAGCGTCGACGGCATCAGTGCCAAGCGGTCGCCGAAGGCGGCGAGGAACGCGTGTTGGCGGCGTAACGCGGCATGGCTTGCGGTCACCACCCCGGCGGCCCCGAGCGGCGCGTGGAAGTCGTAGTCGAACTCGGGCAGATCGTTCGGATACCCGGTTGCGTGCGATTCCTGCAATCCCGGTCTGGGGTTGGTGCCGCCGGCATACATGTAGTACCCCTGCCAGCCCGAGCCATTTCCAATCTTGTTGTGCGCGACCGCGGCGATGTCCGCCCCGCTCGGAAGGGGACGCCGGTGGTACGCCGTGGCCATGCCGCCGCCGAGTTCGCACGTGGCCGCGGGGAACGATGCCGAGGGCAGTCGAGGAGTCTCCCCGCGCCGGCCGATGCCGGGATGATCGCGCAGGTCAGCGCCGATGCCCGGGTCATCCCACGTGTGCGAGAAGAAGAAGTGCTCGCGGAAGGTCGTATCCCAATCGTGGTCGGCGTCGACCCAGAACCCATCACCGTAGCCACCGTAGAGCGGCAGTACATCGCCGTGAGGCAGCTCGGCGCCGCCCCACGCGGTCGCCGTGTAGATCGGGGCGATGAGACCCTTGGCGCGGGCGAGTGCCTTGAGCGTGGCGAGGTGGCCGGGCTGATCGTACAACTCGTTGTCGAGCTGAATGGCGATGACGTTGCTGCCGGTGCCGCAGAGCGGCGCGAGCTGCTCGCCCAGCGCGGAGAACCACGGTTCGACGAGGGTGAGGTAGCCGGGGTCGTCTGTTCGGTGCGCGACCGGTGCCTGTTGCACCCAGTCGGGGAAACCGCCGTTGCGCACTTCACCGTGACACCACGGGCCGACGCGCAGGACGACATCGAGGCCAGCTGCAGCGGCGCAGCGCACGAAAGCGGCGACGTCGAGATTGCCGTCGAAGCTTGGCCGCCCGCGCTCGGGCTCGTGATGGATCCAGATCAGATAGGTGGCGACGACCGTGACCCCACCCGAGCGCATCAGTCGCAGCCGCTCGTCCCACTCCGCCCGCGGAACGCGACTGAAGTGCATCTCGCCGGAGACGGGAATCACTGGCCGCCCCGCAAGTTCGACGTAGCGGTTGGTGAGCGAGACACGGTCGTGTCGGTCAACCTCGTTGCTCATTGCAGGGCGCGTGAGTGGCTCTGCCCACGGCTCATGGGTCACGGTAAGCAGGTCAACGTCGCGTGCGGGCGACGGAACGGATGTCACGACGGAAACTCCTTCAAACCGAAACACTGACTGTGTGCGGTCACAGTTCTAACACAAATGCCGCGTCACACGCCATCCGCGGATCCTCTAGTTGACAAGTGTTTGCGGACTGTGTGTAACTAGGAGCGCTCACAGGCACACCGTCGTCCTTTGGATCGCGGGGCCGCCGGGCATCCGCAATCACAGCTTTCGACAAGGAGGACGAATGCGTGCAGCATTCCGCAGCGGCGCCGTGGCGACGCTGGCAACAGCAGCGCTCATCATCACGGGCTGCTCAGCAGACACAGGTTCGGCGGGCACCGCCGAGGACCCGATCGAACTCACCTATTGGACATGGGCCGACCTCGACGAGGTGGTCGACCTCTGGAACGAGGAGCACCCCGAGATCCAGGTCACCGTCAACAAGCAGGACGGCGGTGACCCCGCGATAACCAAGCTCCTCACCGCCATCAAGGCCGGCAGCGGTGCGCCCGACCTGATCCAGGCCGAGTATCAGAAGATCCCGACGCTGGTGGCATCCGAGGCGCTCGCCGATCTCTCGGGCACGATCGACGGTGAACTCGCCGGTGAGTTCACCGAGGGGGTGTGGGATTCTGTCACGCTCGGAAGTGACGCCGTCTACGCGATTCCGCAGGACACCGGGCCGATGATGTTCTACTACCGGGCGGACATCTTTGAGCAACACGGGCTCACCGTGCCCACGACGTGGGACGAGTACGCAGAGACTGCTCGCGCTTTGCGGGCGGCCGACCCGAATGCCTATCTGGGCACCTTCTCTGCCAATGATGCTGGCTGGTTCGCTGGGCTCGCGCAGCAGGCGGCGGCCGAGTGGTGGTCTATCGACAGCGATTCGTGGGGCGTCGGTATCGACGAGGCCCCCACCAGGCAGGTCGCCGAGTTCTGGGGCGGCCTCGTTGAAGAGGGCGTCATCGACAATAAGCCGATGTACACGCCCGAGTGGAACGCCGCATTGAACGACGGCACGCAGGCCGGCTGGCTCGGCGCAGTTTGGAGTCCCGGTGTGCTCAGCGGCAACGCAGCCGACACCGCTGGTCTCTGGAAGGCAGCACCACTGCCCACCTGGGGCGGGGAACCAACGAATGGAAATTGGGGCGGCTCGTCCACGGCGGTCACCTCTCAGTCCAAGCACGTCGAGGCTGCCACCGAGTTCGCGACGTGGCTGAACACCGACCCAGAGGCCGTGCAAGTGCTGGTCGACACGGCCAGCATTTACCCGGCATCCACGGATGCCGCAGCATCCGCCCTCACAGAAGCACCGGAGTTCTTCAGCAACCAGCCCGACTTCTACGACATCGCAGCAGATGCCGCGGCATCCGTCGTGCCGTTCCAGTACGGCCCGAACGTGAACGTCGCGTTCAGCGCCTACAACGATGAGTTCGCGAAGGCAGCAGAAGCGAAGACCGCCGACGCTTTCACCGCGTCGGTCGCAGCGATGCAGAAGATCACGGTCGACGACCTCGAGTCGAGCGGCTTCACCGTCACCAAGTAGATCGCCGCCGGTCGAGGAGTCCGCACGACATGACTCCTCGACCGGCACCCGCACCACCCGGAAGGAACGAACATGACCGCCACGGTCGAAGCTTCACGCGACGCGACGCGACGCACACCGGCCAAGCCCGCTCAGCGGAGGCCGGGCACTGCTCGCCGCCACCTCACGCCGTGGATGATGCTCACCCCCGGCATCGTCCTGTTCACCCTGTTCATGGCGGCGCCGATCCTCTATACGTTCGGGCTCTCGTTCCAGGGCGAGTTCGTGCAGGGGCTCGGGCTCGGCTCAGGCGCACGCACCCGGGAGTTCGTAGCCTTCGACAACTATGCCGCGGCCCTCAGCGACCCCGAGTTCCTCGCAAGCGTCGGGCGGGTGCTGCTATACGGACTCATCCTCGTGCCCACGATGCTCGGTCTCGCGTTGCTGTTCGCATTGCTGCTCGACGCCCGCCGCACTGGCGCCAAGGGCTTCTCCCGCGTCTCGATCTTCCTTCCCTACGCTGTGCCGGCTGTCATCTCGTCGCTGCTGTGGGGCTTCCTGTACCTGCCTGCCGTCAGCCCGTTCTACTGGATCTTCGAACGCCTCGGCTGGGATGTGCCGTCGATGCTCTCACCCGGCCTTGTTGTCTTCGCCATCGCGAACATCGGGCTCTGGGGCGGTGTCGGCTTCAATATGATCGTCATGTACACCTCGCTGAAAGCCGTGCCGAGCGAAATCTACGAGGCGGCACGCATTGACGGTGCATCCGAAGTACAGATCGCCTGGCGCATCAAAGTACCGATCATCATGCCCGCACTCGTCATGACCGCACTGTTCTCGATGATCGCCACTCTGCAGGTCTTCGCCGAGCCGACCACGCTCCGTCCGCTCACGAACAGTCTCTCCACCAGTTGGTCACCGCTGATGCTCGTGTACCGCGACGCGTTCATCCGCGACGACATCTACTCGGCCGCGGCAACATCCGTCGTCATCGCGCTGGCGACCTTCGCAATCTCCTTCATCTTCCTTCGCGTCGTGCAGCGACGCGCCTTCGGCCAGGAGGACTGAGCCATGACCATCACCACTGAGACCCGCGCCGCCGTGCTGCCCGAACTCGACACGGCATCGGCTCGCCGTGCGCGCCGTGCAGGGAGCCGTCGGCAGTTTGGATCGAGCGGCGGCGACCGACGCGTGCCGATCGCTGCCGGCTCGACCGCGGTGCTGCTGCTCGGCGCTCTCTACTGCCTGTTACCGGTTGCCTGGGTGGTGATCGCGTCAACGAAGGACGCCTCCGAGCTCTTCTCGACGTTCACCTTTGCGCCGAGCACCCACCTTTGGGACAACATCGTCGCGTTGACCGAGTATCGCGACGGCCTCTACTGGCGTTGGATGCTGAACACCGCCCTCTACGCCGGTGTTGGTGCGATCATCTCGACCTACGTGTCGGCGCTGTCCGGCTATGCGCTGGCGAGGTACACGTTCCCCGGCAAGGGGGTCGTGTTCAAGGCGCTTCTCATGGGAGTTCTCGTGCCCGGTGTCATCCTCGCCATTCCGCAGTACCTGCTGCTCGCGCAGGCCGGCCTCACGAACTCCTACTGGTCAGTGCTGCTGCCTCAGCTGATCAGTCCGTACGGGATCTACCTTGCGCGGATCTACGCCGCGGCCGCGGTGCCGACAGACATCATTGAGTCGGCCCGCACCGAGGGGGCGCGCGAACTATATATCTTCCACCGCATCGCCCTGCCGATGATGGGGCCCGGACTCGTGACGATCTTCCTCTTCCAGTTCGTCGCCGTATGGAACAACTTCATGCTGCCGTACATCATGCTCGGCAACGACGAACTCTTCCCGATCACGGTCGGTCTCTCCGGCCTGCTGAACCAAGGGGCGTCGATGCCAGCGATGTACACTCTCGTCATCATCGGCGCGTTGCTGTCGGTCCTGCCGTTGATCACGTTGTTCCTCGTGCTGCAGCGATACTGGCGCGTCGATCTTGCAGCCGGCGCGGTGAAGGCGTGAGAGCTCTAGGCTGATCGTCGTGACAGAATCCTCCGCGCGTCGGCGCCCGACGATCGACGACGTCGCCCGAGAGTCCGGCGTCTCGCGCGGCACGGTCTCACGTGTCCTCAACGGAGGGCACTGGGTCAGCCCCGCCGCCGCTGTCGCCGTCGAGCGTGCGATCAAGAAAACCGGCTACCGGATTAATCCGCACGCGCGGAACCTCGCGACAGCGCGGGCGAACTCTGTCGCGTTTCTGTTGACCGAATCACAGGATCGGCTTTTCGAGGACCCCAACTTCTCGGTGCTCATGCGCGGAGCCGCCGATGCCCTCGCCGCACGCGACATCCCGCTCGTACTGCTCATGGCCGGTTCCGATGACGAGCAGCGGCGGGCGACCGAGTTCATCATGGCCGGACACGTCGACGGGGCGTTGCTTGTCTCGTCGCACCGTGGGCGCGAAGGGTTCCTGAAGACGCTCGTGGCCGCAGAGCTGCCATTGGTGGCGTGCGGGGTACCGCTTGGCTACGAGCGGCGCATCGGATATGTGGCCGCCGATGATCTTGAAGGCGCGCGCGACATGGTGGCGTTCCTGCGCGACGGCAGCCGTGCACCGGCGGGCGGTTCAGAAGTCGAGACCCAGCAACGGTCGGACTCGTCCCTGCGCGGCCGCTCTCGTATCGCCACCATCACGGGGCCCCTGGACACCTCCGGCGGCATCTGCCGCCTGGAGGGATATCGGCTCGAACTCGGCGACGCGTTCGACGAACGGCTCGTCGCCGAGGGCGACTACTCACGCGCGAGCGGGGCCCGTGCCATGGAGCAACTGCTCGACCGGGTGCCGGACCTCGATGCGGTGTTCGCGGCGAACGATGTGATGGCCGTCGGTGCGATGGACGTGTTGCGCGAACACGGTATACAAGTGCCGGAGGATGTCGCCGTCGCCGGGTTCGATGACGCCCCGATCGCGACCCGGGTCGAACCCGCCCTCACGACCATGCGTCAGCCGCTCGAGCGCATCGCCCACGAGATGGTGCGGATGCTGCTCGATGTGATCGACGGACAACCCGCCGGCCGCATGACCTTGCCGACGGAGTTGGTGGTGCGGGCGTCGATCTAGCCCCATACAAGACAACTCCGTCCCACGCCGCAGGGACGGAGCTGTTTTCTCGGGTTAGTTCAATGCCTGTTGGAGGTCGGCGATGATGTCGTCGATGTGTTCGAGGCCGATGCTCAGGCGGATCATCCCCGGAGCGATCCCGGCATCCAGGAGCTGTTCAGGCGTCAGTTGCGAGTGCGTGGTCGATGCGGGGTGGATGACGAGTGAACGGACGTCGCCGATGTTGGCTAGGTGGCTGAACAGGGACAAGCTGCGGACGAACTCGCGGCCCGCGTCGATGCCTCCGACGATCTCGAAAGAGAACACCGACCCGACGCCTTTGGGCGCATACTTCTTGGCGGCTGCATGCCACGGAGATGCGGGAAGTCCGGCGTGATGGACCATGGCTACTCTCGGATGCTGCGACAGCCACGCTGCGACCGTGAGCGCGTTGCTGCAGTGGCGCTCCATCCGCAGGCTCAGAGTCTCGATGCCCTGCATGATCTGCCAGGCGCTGGCCGGGGCGATTGCCGGGCCTAGGTCGCGCAGTAGCTGCACGCGGGCTTTGAAGATGAACGCGAGTTCGTCGCCGACGGCCTCCGTGTACCGGAGACCGTTGTACGACTTGTCGGGGGCGTTGAGTTCGGGGAACCGGTCCGCATGCGCGGACCAGGGGAATCGGCCGCCGTCGACGATCGCCCCACCGAGCACGGTTCCGTGCCCGCCGAGGAACTTCGTTGCCGAATGGATGATGACGTCCGCGCCGTGCTCGAACGGACGGATCAAGTACGGGGTGGCGATCGTGTTATCCACGACCAGGGGGATACCGGCGTCGTGGGCGATTTCCGCAACGGCAGTGATATCGAGCACATCGGTGCGCGGATTGCCGATCGTCTCGGCGAACAGCAGGCGGGTGTTAGGGCGGATGGCTCGCCGCCACTCATCCATATCGTCCTGATCGCGCACGAATGTCGTCTCGATGCCAAGCCTGGCCAGGGTGTGTGCGAACAGGTTGTGTGTGCCGCCATAGATGCCGCTTGAAGAGACGATGTGATCGCCGGCGCCAGCGATGTTCAGCACGGCAACGGTCTCCGCAGACTGGCCGCTGGCGAGCATCAGTGCGCCGGTACCGCCCTCTAGCGCGGCCAGGCGTTCCTCGACGACCGCGGTGGTCGGGTTCATCATTCGGGTGTAGATGTTCCCGGGCCGTGACAGCGAGAAGAGGTCGGCGGCCTGGTCGGCATCTTCGAACACGTACGACGTCGTCTGGTATATCGGCGTAGCTCGGGCGCCCGTCGTCGGATCCGGTGCCGCGCCCGCATGGATCTGCCGTGTCTCGAATCGCCATTCCTGCATGACTGGGCTCCTCCGCCTTCACTTCTCGTCGCGTCTCCGCTTCGACTGGAGGTCAGTTTGGACGCAAGATGCATTCTAGTTGCGTTGATCGGTTCTTGCGCCTTCGGCGGCCATGTGGCGTCCGCCACGATCTCCAGGATGCCACCGTGTCGTTGCGCGGGAGAGTATGCGCTTGGACCAGTGAATTACGACATCGGCTGTTGGAATAATACCCTTGGGGGTATATTTGGTTCCATGGCAACGATCGAGATCACCAAGGACAACCTGCAGAGCGCTATCGAGGGCGAGGGTATCGTTCTGCTCGACTTCTGGGCGGAGTGGTGTGGGCCGTGCCGTGCCTTTGGGCCCGTGTTCGAGAAGGCCTCCGAGGATAGCGACGACATCGTCTTCGGGAAGGTGGACACCGAAGCGCAGCGCGAGCTGGCTGCAAGCTTCCAGATCACCTCGATCCCGACGCTGATGGCGTTCCGCGACGGCATCCTCGTCTTCTCCCAGCCCGGGGCGTTGGGTCCGGTGCAGCTGGGACAGGTGATCTCCGGGGTCCGGGGCCTGGACATGGACGAGGTGCGCACCAAGGTCGAGGAGGCCACCCGCGCCGGGGGCTCCATGCCGTGAGCGTGGCTGTTCGCCGCGGAGAGTGGTGATCAGAGATATGTGCAGAGCGGTCACCTGCCGTGTGTGCAGGGCGACCATCCACTCCCGCATGTTCGGGCGATAGCCGAGAGGACCAACCATGCTGCTGGAACGCATTTACGACGAGGATCTCGCTCAAGCGAGCTACATCATCGGCTGCCAGACGACAGGCGAGGCGCTCGTCGTCGACCCGCGCCGCGACATCGGTGTCTATCTGGACATCACCGAAAAGAACGGCATGCGTATCGTCGCGGTCGCGGAGACGCATATCCACGCCGACTATCTCTCCGGCACCCGCGAGCTCGCAGCCGCGACCGGTGCCGCCGTCTATGTCAGCGACGAGGGCGGTCCCGACTGGACGTACGGCAGCGGCTTCGACGATGCGGTGCGCATGAAGAACGCGCACCGCATCCGTTTCGGCAACATCACCGTCGAGGCGGTGCACACTCCTGGCCATACTCCCGAGCACCTGTCCTTTCTCGTCACGGACGGCGCACAGTCGGACGAGCCCGGGTTCATGCTCACCGGTGATTTCGTGTTCGTCGGTGATCTTGGACGCCCGGATCTGCTCGATGAGGCCGCTGGCGGCGTCGACACCCGCTTTCAGGGAGCCAGGGATCTGTTCGCAAGTCTCCGTAACCGCTTCCTGACCCTGCCCGACTACGTACAGGTGCTCCCCGCCCACGGATCCGGGTCGGCCTGCGGCAAAGCGCTGGGATCGATCGCCGCGTCTACGGTCGGCTACGAGCGTCGCTTCTCCTGGTGGGCGAAATACCTCGCAGACGACGATGAGCAGGGATTCATCGACGATCTGCTGCACGGGCAGCCTGACGCGCACGCCTACTTCGGCCGCATGAAGACGCAGAACCGGATCGGCCCGAAGGTGATCGGCAAGGCACCCGTGCTGCACGAGTACACGGCCGCCGAACTGGCCGACGAGGTCGCTGCCGACCGGGCGATCTTCGTCGACACCCGCACCCACGACGACGTGCACACGGGTACAGTGACGCGGTCGCTGAACATCCCGGGTGTCGCGAAGGCGGCCAGCTACGGCGCATGGGTTTATA
Organism: Microbacterium sp. ZW T5_45; assembly: GCF_044987415.1. Classification (NCBI taxonomy): domain Bacteria; kingdom Bacillati; phylum Actinomycetota; class Actinomycetes; order Micrococcales; family Microbacteriaceae; genus Microbacterium; species Microbacterium sp. ZW T5_45. The sequence goes on from NZ_JBJDRJ010000006.1 coordinate 25,087, forward strand.
ACCCTGAGGCAGAGCATCGCCCGCTCGTGCTGCTCTCCTCTTCGCGCGAGGAAGCCGAAGAGCTGCGGGATCATCTGCTCCGCGTCGGAATCGACACCGTGCGCGGGTTCATCACCTCCCTCGAGAGCATCGACCTCGTCACACCGACGATCGTGAGGCCGGAGGAACTCAACCGGTTCGAGCGTGTGCTTCTGCTCGACGTCCGCAACAAGGCCGAGTATGCGGCCGGCCACCTTCCTGGCGCCGAGCAGCTCTCCGGCGGTCGCGTGCTCTGGCATCTTGACCAGCTCCCCGCGACGAACGCCGGCACCATCGTCACCTACTGTCAAAGCGGGGTGCGCAACAGCGTCACAGCCAGCGCGTTGCGCCGTGCCGGATACGACATCGCCGAACTCGACGGCAGTTACCTCGGATGGACCGCGATTTCCGGGAATATCCCGGTCGCATCATGATTCCGCGGGACGCAAGGGAATCATACGGTTCATCGTAGCGATCACACCACTCGGCCTCGAATGAGGCTGAGACCCCTTCTGGCAGAAAGAGAGATCCCTTGGACGACGACACCATCATCCTTGACGTGCGCACGCCTGACGAGTACGCGAGTGGGCACCTCGCAGGCGCCCGATTGCTCGACTACGCTGGCGGCGAGGTCGCCGCTGCGGTGCCACACCTCGATCCCGATGCCGATTACCTGCTCTACTGCCGTTCCGGGAATCGCTCCGGGCAGGCGCTGGAGCTTATGGAGCGGGCCGGGTTCACCTCGCTGACCAACCTCGGCTCGCTGGCTGACGCCGCCGATGCCATTGGCCTTCCGATCGTCCGATGAACATCGAATCTTGTGAGGAGATTGATCGACATGTTCCGTAAATTGAATCGGGTGGCAATGTGCCGCTCCGGATACGGTGTGCGCACCGTGCAGGGCGTCGTTGCCGTGGTAGTCGCGGCATTCGCGGTGGGTGCAGGATGGAGCCAGCCCGTCATCGCGATCGTTGCTGGTGTGCTCGCCCTGGGGATCGCTGCGATGGCGGTCACGGGACGGTGCCCGCTCTCCCCGGGGTCTGCCGATCAGGACGCGGGAGAGCCGGTTGAGGTGACGTTCATGGACGCGAGGGATCTCGTTGACATCACCGCGTCGGGGAGGAAGGGGGAATGTGATGAGCGCTGAATCGGTCGAAGCCAAGAGGCGTGTGGCGAACCGTCTTCGACGAGCACGGGGACAGCTGGACGCGGTGATCTCCGCGGTGGAGGCGGACGCGCCGTGCCGCGATGTGGTCACCCAGCTCTCCGCAGTGACGCACGCGCTGCGGCGAGCCGGATTCGTCGTCGTCGCAACTGCGATGGAGGAGTGCCTCGCCGAACCCGCCCCGGGAGATGAGGACGATCCATTGACGACGTTGGAACTGGAGAAGCTGTTCCTTTCCCTTGCCTGAGCTGAGCGGGTGGTCGCGACCGCCCGCTCAGCTCAGAGTCGGATGTAGGCGGCTCCGGCCCACTGTTCCTCGACGATGGCAACGGGAGCAGTGGGAATGATCTCGACGCCGTCGGGGATATCGGCCTCGTCGATGTTGCGGCGGTGCAGTCCTATCCGGCAGACGCCGACCTCGACGCCGTCGGGTACATCCTCCGGCGCCAGCGCGGGCACGGCGCCGAGGGCTGCACCGTTGACGATGATGCGCACCCGGGCGTCGGGGAATGCTTCGCGCAGCGTCGAGGCGGTGCCCACGGCGCGAGGGACGTCTTCGGGGGCGTCGAAGGCGTGGATGACGACGGCGCGGCCTCTGGACTGGTTCTCTTTCATGGTTTTCCTTTCAGTCACGGCGACACGAATGCGCCGTGTGGGCGAGGGGTCAGCGGTCACTGACGACGACGAGGAGGGGACGCCCGGTGGGTCCGATGAGGGCGGCTCCGCGGCTGGTGATTCGGTCAGGCACGTCGACGCGCAGAGCGGTTGCACGGGCTGTGCCGGTGGCGCTGTCGTATACATGGATGCCGTCGGGCGTACGTAGATAGAGTGCGCCACGGCCGGCGGAGACGAGGGTGCTGTCCGCTGGCGAATCGTGCTCCCAGGCCAGAGCGCCGGTGTCGTCGTAGCCGGTCAGGTGGTCGCCGAGAGCGATGAGCGTGCCTGTGGAGTCGTCGACGGTGGCGTCTTGCACGTCGCGGGCGAGGATCGCACCGTCGCCGAGCCGGATGAGGGTGTACCCGGAAGCTGCGTCGCCGAGCATCGCTGCGTCGTCGCTGAGCTGTATGTCCTCCATCACGCTCGCCCCGGCCGTGGCCCATCCCACTTCCTCGAGCGGGAGAGACCAGAGGACCTGCTCGCCGTCGCTCGTCGCTGTGAGCTCGTCCTGATCGGCTATGAGGACGATGCCGCCCTGTTCTCCGACGATGCGGGCGCCGGGGAGTTCTCGCTCGTCCGCAAGGATCGTCCCGGCGGACGGGTCGAGGGCAACGCGCGGCCCGCTGCTGCCCATGAACTGCTCCGGCGGTGCGGCGAACACCAATCCGGGTCCCTGGTGCGGGCCGGGCACCTTCACTGGTCCCCAGATCTCCTCTCCGGTGCGCAGGTCGTACCCGGTCGCCGTGGAGACGACGAAGGTGTCCGTACCCGCTCTGAGGTCCATGAGCACCCCGATGGGTCGATCCGCGGCCATGGTGGCAACGGATGCGGAGCAGATCATCGGCCGCTCTGCCTCCCACAGCACGGAGCCGGTATCCGATACCGCGCTGAACACCACTCGGTCGGTTTCCTCGCGCAGGCCGAGGAAGATCCCGCCCGCCTCTTGAGGGGTTGCTATCCACCCCGGATCAAGAAGGGGCGCGTTTTCGAACTCCTCCGGCAGTGCGAGGTTCGTCGCTGCTGCTGTGGGAGCCGGGGCGTCGACCCCGTACGGGGTCGGATCGAGATCTGCTGGCCTGCCGTCAACGATGCCGTCGGAGGAACAGGCGGAGAGTGCTACGGTCGCGCATGCGAGAACGGTGACTCCTCGCAGGAGCGATCGTCTGGTCATGATCTGGCCTCCGCAGCTGGCTGCGGATCCGCCCGGTGGGCTCGGGACCGTCTGCGGGCGAGTGCCCACCCGACCAAAGCGAGGACGGTGAGCGCTAAGATCGCGATGATGTCGAAGACCGGATCCGCCAGGAGCTCGCCACGCACCTGGAGCCAGCTCAGCAGATCGGTGGGGACCGGGCTAGGCAGGCTGACCAGGCCGTTGGTGAACCAGAACAGCACCCCCACCCCGGCGATCAGAAGACCGGTGATGACGGAGGTGGTGTGGAACTCCCGTCCGTGCACGTGAAACGTGCGGCCACGCAGCATCCCACGCCCACGTGCTCCGAGCCGCTGCCACACCGCGGCGATCACCACCAGGGGGACGACCATGCCCGCGCCGTAGACGGCCAGCAGCACGCCCGCGCTCCATAGATCGCCCTGGGCGAGCGCGATCGTCAGGATCGTGCCGAGGATGGGGCCGGCGCAGAAGCCCGCGACCCCGCCGACCGCTCCGAGCAGGAAGGTGCGCACCAGGCCCGTGCCGGTGGCGGCTTTCTGCTGAAGCGCCGACGCACCCGGGAACAGGCGGGATAGGTCGAATCCGAAACCGAAGATCTGCGCGACCCCCAGCGTCACGAGTACGACCGAGGTGACCGCGATGATCAGGCCTCGCTCGGACATGATGAGGGATCCCAGGGCGCCGATACCCAGCCCGAACGGCACCAGAGTGACCAGCAGGCCGAGATAGAACACGGCGCCGTGCGCGAGCAGCCGTAGCCGGACTCCCACCGTCGATGCGAAGAAGGCGGGCAGAAGCAATGCGCTGCACGGGCTGAGCAGAGCGAGCATCCCGCCCAAGAATGCCGTGACGAAGCCGATCTCCACGTCAGTCCTTCTCCGACAGCGCGTTCTCGATGATGTCCGTGAACACGCTGCTCGGCTGCGCGCCGACAACCGCCCGTCCATCGAGGATGAACGACGGCGTGCCGGTGACGCCGAGGTCTCGTCCCTCCTGCGCGGTCTTCTCGACCTGCTCACGAACCGCGGCAGAGCCCATGTCGGCGACGAAGCGGTCGACGTCCAACCCGAGTTGCCCGGCCAGGTCCTGAAGAGCCTCGTCGGTCAGCTGATCGGCGGGACGGTGTTCCCCGCCCGCATACAGCGCGTCGTGGAACTCCCAGTACTGCCCCTGCAGGCCGGCGGCATGCGCGGCGCGCGCCGCACGTTCCGAGGGCTCACCGTACATATTGATGTCGCGCCATTCGATACGCAGATCACCCGCCTCGGCATATTCCATCATCTCCGGGAGCGTGTCCTGGCTCCACTTCGCGCAGAACGGGCATTGGTAGTCGGAGAACACCACCAGGGCGACCGGTGCGTCCTCGGGGCCGGCCGCCTCGACGTCGTCCGGGTCTCGCCGCTCGATCTCCTTCAGCTCGGGACGCTCCGGCGGCACGGCCGTCAACCCGTCCATGGTCTCGCCGCCGGCCTCCGCCGCGGGAGGCGTGGTCTGGTCCCGCACCTGCAGAACCACGAGGGCCAACAGCAGGGCAGCGATGAGGAGGATGCCAGCGGGCACCAACCATCCGGAAGCCTTCCGGCTCGTCTTCGGCTCAGTCATGCAGGACGCTCCTCATCGTTGTGCCCGGCGCCACAGGAACGGTTGCACCGAGAATCGGTCTACTATCTTACATAGTTGACTATGTAAGATAGTAGACCATGAGGCATAGTAGTCACATGAGTCGCTTCACCGCTTGGGTCAGCCGGCAGATGTCATCCGTTGTTATCGCTGCGCGGGCATTGCGTTCCTGGGGGCCAAGGCAGATCATCACCGCGGTCGTCGCCGCTCTCGCCACCGCGCTAGTGATCGGGGTGGCGACGGTGCTGATCCCGAACTCGTTCTTCGCCCGTGACATCCCTCCGGTGTGGTGGAACTACCCGGTGTGGATCCTCACATCCGCGATGACCGGCATTCTGACCGCCACCTATATCCGTCCGCGCGACGCGGATGGGTCCGTTGCCGATGAACCCACCGACGGCTCGGCGATACTCGCGAACGGCGAGGGCGCCAGTGATCGCAGGGGTGGGCGGTTCGCCGTCGCCGGGGGCTTGCTCGCCTGGTTTGCGGTGGGATGTCCGGTCTGCAACAAGATCGCGCTCCTGGCGCTCGGCTATACCGGTGCGCTGACCTGGTTCGCCCCCCTGCAGCCCGTGCTCGCGATCACCGCGATGGTCTTCTCCACGGTCGCTGTCGTCTGGCGGCTCAAGGGACAGGTCGCGTGCCCGCTGCCTGCCGCACGAGAGACAGTGCCCGTATGACGAGCGAAGAACGCGGCGGACCGCTGCGCCTGGGCACCTTGGAACAGCAGGTGATGGATGTCCTGTGGGACCAGGCGCCGGTGAGTATCCGCGAACTGATCGACAGTCTCGGCGGCACGCACGCCTACACCACGATCGCCACAGTCCTGGGCAACCTCGAACGCAAGCGGCTCGTCCGCCCCGAGAAGGAAGGGCGTTCCGTCCGGTACGCGCCTCGCTGCACCCGCGAGATGCATGCGGCCCGACTGATGGAGCAGGCGCTGTCCACCAGCAACGACCGAGCCACATCCATCCTGCACTTCATCCACGCGATCGACCCCCGCGATGTCCAGCTTCTGCGGGAGTATCTCGCTGGGCGGGAGGACGACGGATGAACGCGGTCCTGGTCCCGTCCGTGCTCGCGCTGGTGCTCGTCATCAGCGCGTTCGCCGGGCCCCGGCTGATTCGGACGGCAGCGCCGTTGCTCATGCGCGTGCCTCGTCTGGCCGTCATGGTGCTCGTCGCAGGTGTCGGCTTCTGGGCGCTGTCCGTCGCGTCCCTGAGTCTCATGCTCGCGTGGACAGTGACCGGCCCCAGCATTCTTCCCGCCCCTGCCGCGGACGTCTGCCAGCGTTGCCTTGCCGCTGCCAGCCCGTTTGGAACCGTCGGAACCATCGATACCGTGATCCCCTCGGCACTGCTGCTCCTTCTCCCAGCGCTCGGAGCTCTCGTCGCGACAGCGATCGGCATCAGGCGGTCGCTCGCTATCCGACGGCGTACCCGGGTACTGTCCCGGGAGATCCTTGCGACCGCACGGCTGCAGATCGTGAGCGAACACCGAGTCCTCGTCCTCGATGACGAACGGCCGATCGCATTTTCGCTGCCGCGACGATCCGGGGGCGTCGTCGTCTCCACCGGCCTCGTCACCGTCCTGGATGCGGATGAGCTCGCGGCCGTTCTCACGCACGAGCAGGAGCATGTGCGCGGCAAGCACCACCTCGTCCTCTCTCTCCTCGATCTCATGACCGCGTCCTTGCGGTGGGTGCCGCTGGCCAGGGACGTGGCGCACGCCGTCCCGCACTACCTGGAGATCGCCGCCGACAACGCTGCCCGACGACAGACCGGAACCCCGACGCTGGCCGGCGCCCTACTCAAGCTCGGCAGCCCCGACAAGGTCTTCACCGCTGCCCACGTGCATGACACGGCCAGTCCTGTCTTGCACGCCGCAGGCACCGACCGGATCGCGCGCCTCGTCCGCCCGCCGCGCCTGCGTCCAGCCGTGCTCCCCGCTGCCGCGCTCGCACTTCTCCTCGCGGCGTTCAGCGCTGCTGCCGTTGCCGTCCACGGACCTTACCTCTCCGTGATCCTCACTGGTTGCCACCTCCCGGCCTCGTGACTTCCGATTGTCTCGCCTCCGCGGTGAGGTGATCGTCTAACGGGTGAGGGTCGGGAAGCTCCACCGATAACACTCATGGCTCGATCAGGGCACTTGGAGCTCGTCATCCGAACGCGAATTGGCCAGGTTACCCCAGGGCTCGGCGGACAGCCTTCTTGAGCTGTGTCTTCTGCGGACGTTCGGGCTGCGCATCGTCGGCGGCGATCTGACCGAGGACGACCGCAGTGCCTGGATGCGCATCCATGTCTCGATGTCCGCTGGAAAGAGTCGGGCGACGAAGTGAGTCGATCCTGGCATCGAATACGCGACCTGGCCGCAACGATCAAGCCTTCAGCCGACTCCGTACCGCGCGCTCGGTGAGCACCGCGAAATAGTCAGTGACCCTGCTACTCGAGATCTTCTCGAGTTCCTCCCTGGCCAGCGACGAGATGTGCTCGCGGTTCACCTCGGTATAGCTCTCCGAGATGCGGTCGGTGACCTGCTTCACGATTTCGTCCGGGTCGATGTTGGTTGCCACAGTCGACATGCTATGCCGCATAGCCACTGCCGATGAGCGAGTTCTCCAACTGTTCTTGTTGACGCGGTACGCTGTGCGCCGCAAGCAGCGTGTCGTTCCCCTCGGCGCGCCGGTGGAGTGGAGAGAGTCACGATGGCGAAGACGACGAAGGCCGTGAAGTCGGCCCACGCAGCTCTGGATGCCGCAGCGGAAGCCGCGAAGGATGCGAAGCGCCTGAGCAGGACGCTGCCGAAGAAGGACGCGAAGAAGCTCCGCGATCTCGCCGCTGAGGCGAAGGACGTCGCCGGTGCGAAGAAGAAGAAGGTGGAGCGCAGTCCGCGCAAGGTCGAGAAGAAGGCTGTCGCCGCGATCGGCCGCCTCGAGAAGGCCGCCGGCAAGATCGAGACACGACTCGCCGCCGAAGCGGATGCCGCGAAGCGGGCCGCCGAGAAGGCGGCGAAGGCTGCGAAGAAGGCTGCCGCGAAATCGACCGAGAAGGATGCGCAGAAGGCACCGAAGGCGCCGAAGGTCGAGCGGGAGCAGACGCCCGTTCCGGCGCCGGTGGATGCAGCTATCCCGGGCGCTCAGCCCGACGCGATCCCGGCGGCGGAGCCTGTCGCAATCGCCGCCGAGAAGCCGGTCGTGATCCCGCCGACGAAGCCGGCCGCGCCGGTACGCACGAGCCCGCAGAAGGCCGGATCGTCGACCGACCTCTCGAGGCTCACGGTGATCCAGCTGCGCGCGCAGGCCCGGGACCGCGGACTTTCCGGATACACGAGGCTCACCAAGGCGCAGCTGCTCGATCTGCTCTCCGTTTGACCGCCGTGCAGGAGTATCTGGACCGCTCGACGGCTGCGACCGACCCGCGAACGCTGATCGACATCCTCCGGGCGTCGGCGGCGGAGTATCCGCAGGCTTCGGCTCTGGAGGATGCGGCAGGCGCGCTGAGCTACGCCGAGCTGATGGCGCTCGTCCGGCAGACGTCCGCACGCCTGCACGCGCTCGGCGTGCAGGCGGGAGATCGGGTCGGCGTCCGCATGCCGTCGGGCGATCGAGAGCTCTACGTGTCGATCCTCGGCATCATGGCGGCCGGTGCGGCCTACGTGCCGGTCGATGCGGACGACCCGCCGGAGCGTGCGGATCTGGTCTTCCGCGAAGCCGCGGTCGTCGGTGTGATCACCGGCAGAGGGCGCTATGAGCCGCGGGACGCGGACGCGCGGCCGGCGACGAGCAGGAGGCTCTTCGACGGCGAGGCCCCGCACCCCAGCACGAGCACGCTTCCCACGGTCCCTCCGCCGACGCCCGATCAGGATGCATGGATCATCTTCACCTCCGGCTCGACGGGTGTGCCGAAGGGCGTCGCGGTGACGCATCGTTCCGCCGCGGCCTTCGTCGATGCGGAGGCGCGCCTCTTCCTGCAGGGCGCACCGCTCGGCCCCGGCGACCGGGTACTGGCCGGCCTCTCCGTCGCGTTCGATGCGTCCTGCGAGGAGATGTGGCTCGCCTGGCGGCATGGCGCGTGCCTGGTCCCGGCTCCACGGGCCTTGGTGCGCTCGGGCGAGGACCTGGGGCCGTGGCTCCTCGGTCATGGGATCACCGTGGTGTCGACGGTGCCGACGCTCGCCGCGCTGTGGCCGCAGGATGCCATCGAGAATGTGCGCCTCCTGATCTTCGGGGGCGAGGCGTGCCCACCGGAGCTCGTCTCCCGGCTGGTCGCCGATGGACGCGAGCTCTGGAACACGTACGGTCCGACGGAGGCGACGGTCGTGGCGTGCGCCGCCTTGCTGGATGGCGAAGGTCCGGTACGAATCGGTCTCCCGCTGGACGGCTGGAGCCTGCACGGATAGGTGACACCTGATCTGTGGTGCCTGAGGGTGCTGCTGGGAGGATGTCATCATGCCCAAGCCCTATCCGCGCGAGTTTCGTGACGACGTCGTGCGCGTCGCTGTGAACCGTGAACCCGGAGTTCCGTTGCGTCAGATCGCGGCGGACTTCGGGATCAGTGAGACCTGCCTGCAGAACTGGGTCCGCGAGGCCGCCGTCGAGACCGGCGCGAAGCCGGGCGTGACCCGGGCCGAGGCCGACGAGGCCCGTGAGCTGCGTAAGCGGGTTCGTCTGCTGGAGCAGGAGAACGAGGTACTGCGCCGCGCGGCGGCGTATTTCGCGCAGGCGCATCTGCCGGGAAAATGACGTACCCGCTCGTGACAGAGCTCGCCGCTGACGGGATCCCCGTCGCGGTGACGTGCCGGGTCCTCCAGCTCTCCCGCCAGCCTTACTACCGGTGGCTGGCGAACCCCGTCACGGAGAGTGAGGTGGTGGAGGCGTATCGCGCGAACGCGTTGTTCGATGCGCATCGTGATGACCCGGAGTTCGGGCACCGGCTTCTGGCCGATGAGGCCCGCGACGCGGGGCAGGCGATGGCGGACCGGACCGCGTGGCGGATCACCTCCTCGAACGGATGGTGGTCCGTGTTCGGGAAGAAGCGTGGCCGCAACGGCACGAGGCCCGGGCCCGCGGTCCATGACGACCTCTGCGTTGTGACCGACGAGAACGGCCGGGTGCGGCACGAGTTCACCGCCAACAGCCCGAACCAACTCTGGTTGACCGACATCACCGAGCACAAGACCGCGGAGGGCAAGCTCTACCTCTGCGCGATCAAGGACGTGTTCGGGAACAAGATCGTCGGATACTCCATCGACTCCAGGATGAAGTCGAGTCTCGCGGTCAGCGCGCTCGAGAACGCCGTCGCGATGCGTGGTGACGTCGCCGGCTGCGTGGTCCATTCGGACCGCGGATCGCAGTTCCGCAGCCGGAAGTTCCTGCGCGCTCTGTCCCGGCACCGCCTGGTCGGATCGATGGGCAGAGTCGCGTCCTGCGGCGACAACGCGGCGATGGAGAGCTTCTTCAGCCTGCTGCAGAAGAACGTCCTGAACCGCCGCTCCTGGACCACCCGGGAGCAGCTGCGCATCGCGATCGTGACCTGGATCGAACGCACCTACCATCGGCGACGGCGACAGGCAGCGCTGGGCCGTTTGACACCGGTCGAGTTCGAGACCATCATGACCAAGACCCTGGCCCTCGCGGCCTAACCAAAACTGTCACCTATCCGTGCAGCAGACCCGGCGATCGTTTCGACTGGTGCTGCACCGTTTTGTAGGAGTCGGTCGATCTCTCGGGCGTCTTTCTCGCCTTTCTCGGTGTCTGGGCGGTCGAGGAGCGCGGCGATCTTGGTCGCCGTGTGGGCGTGGATGTTGAGCAGTCGCCATCCCTTCACCGGTGCGGGTTCCGTGTGGTCGATGAGCTTCTCGACTTTTGAGTCGCAGTTTGGTGCCCAGTGCTGATTCCCAGGGGATGTAGGCATCGACGTGCACGCCGTCTTTGGTGCCGCGTCCCTTGCGTCCGCCGCTGTGGATGGTGTTCTCGCTGTAGTCGGGCAGGACGTCCCTGAGTTTCTGACGGAGTTTGGGGGTCCATGATGATGAGGTCGATGTCGCGGCTGACGTCGCCGCCGACTCGCATCTGTGTGGCCCATCCGCCGATGAGGATTGATGGTTCCAGGTCGTAGCCGAGGTGGTCGAGTAGTCCTTGAACGCGTCCGAGTTCGTCTTCGGTCAGAATCATCGTGGTTACTCCTGGTCCCAGTCGCGTTTGCCTAAGAATTTTTCGTTGAGCGCTAGCCGGAACTCAGAGGCTTGCCAGCCGGGAGTGGCGAACAGGTCCGCGTAGGTCTGCGCGAAGGGGGTGTGGTCTGGCCAGGTGCGTGCAGCTCGAGGGTCTGCCCGCAGGAGCGTGACGTTGCCGCGATCGCGACCGTACCCTGTGTGGCGAGTGACTTCCATGCGCGACAACATGTCATCCATGGCCGCGGTTGCCTGGCTGTCTCGGAGGTAGAGCACGTGCTCGGAGTAGTCAGACACAGTGTTTGCCCCGCCAAGCAATCTCACCGATGCGGCAGCACCGCCGAGGATCACCCCGTGGCTCGGGAACGAGTCAAGGAGGTGACGAAGGTCCTCACTATCCAGCGTCAGCGCTGCGTGTGTGTCGGTCATGATGCTGCGTGCAGCGCAAAACAGGGTGAGCACCTTCTCCGGGTTCACGACGCTGAAGCCCGCGTGATGCTGCTGGATAGCCCCGATCTCGATCAGTCGACGGAGCGCGTAGGAGGCAGTCGTGGAGGCGACGCCCGCACGGCAAGCGAGGTCATCGACGTTGTCCCATCGGCGTTGCTCACGCATGACGGCAGCATCAACGAGCTCGCGCCACACCAGCTCATTCTTCTTCACCGTCCGACCTCTCATCCGATCTGCAACTTTTCCTGCGAACCAGTCTACAACTTTTCTTGTGAATGGGTTCCCAATTTTTCTTGTGAACGATGGATGCATCGAGCCCGAGATGATGCCATGACGTCGGAGGGACGGGGCGGGCCTCGACCGAGCCTGTCGCTCCGTCTTCGCTCAGGATCCCAATGATTCGCGCGTGTATGTCGTGCAACGCGGCGTCCCCGAGCTCGTGATTCCAGTCGTACCTGATGGTTGAGGAGGGAGCGCGGTGAGCCTCTCGTAAACCCCACGCAAACCCCTGACGGATCAGCGGTCGGCTACGAAGAACCGGGACCTGGCCGGGACCTGATGCATGCAAACCATGCAATCCATGACGTGAAATAGGGCCGTTTGAGGGGCAGGGAAGCCCGGAAAATCAAGGATCTGAGCTGAACCGTCTACCTGGGGGTCAAGGGGTCGCAGGTTCAAATCCTGTCAGCCCGGCCGAGAAAGGCCCGGAAACTCGCAAGAGTCTCCGGGCCTTGTCCATGTCCGGAGAGCGGCGAGGGCGTCAGAAGGTTTCTGGGACGTCCCACGAGGCTGATCTTGCTGAAGCATCCAGTCTCCGGACATGCCCGGGGCGACTCAGGGCGCTTCATGCGAGCCGAAGTCGTTACGTCTCGAGCGTGCTCTGACACAGGGGGCGAGGATGTTTCTGGGGTGGTCCTCAGCGACGCGCGCACGTTCGCGTGAACCTGTGAGCCGTACATGTTAGGGGCGTAACGTCGGGTCATGGAGACACAGACACGAACGAGCGGTACGGATACCGCGACGCTGGGCCTGGGATCGGTGCTGGTGGGTTCGTTGCCTGCGGCGCTGATGACTGATGAGGCCCCGGATCGTTACACGGTGGAGGCGGTGTTCACACGTCGCCCCGAGCGTGACGAGATCACGGACATCCTGGGGAGCGAGACACGGGATCGTCTCGCGCGGGCAGGATACTCGACCGTTGAGCTGACGATCTCGGATCGTCGTATGGAGATCGCGAACACGAATCTCGAGGAGTTGCGCGACGGTCTCGGTGGCGTGCTCGCTGACCGTCTTGCGGAGATCAGCGATGATGTCCGGGCGCGGCAGGACGCGGCTGCGGTGCGATTCCGCGCGGCGGCCGCGGGTGAGCAGGACAGAGCGGCCTCTGTCGCGGCTTTGGCGGAGTCGGTGACTTTCCGCACCTCTGCGGATGAAGCGTCGGGAACGGGATCTGAGCCGGATCAGCGATCTGCGGCGACCGACGATCGTGCCCGTATCGACGACCGGGCAGACGAGAGCGGTCACGGGCGTTGACGACGTCTGTGACCTTCGAACGTGGAGCGCATCATGGATGGGTTTCGTTCGACCACATCGCGTTCAGAAGATCGACGCGGCAGCCGGACCGGTAGCGATTTCACTGCTCTGGCGAAGACGATCCGGGATCAGGGGTTGCTGCGTCGCCGATACGGGTATTACTGGTCGAAACTGATCGGCCTACCGCTCGTGCTCGCCGGAGGTCTGCTGGCGTTCGTGTGGATCGGTGACACCTGGTGGCAACTGTTCACGGCGGCGTTCCTGGCCATCGTGTTCACGCAGATCGCCTTTCTCGGGCACGATTCGGCGCACCGGCAGATCTTCGTCTCGGGCAAGTGGAACGACTGGGTGAGCCTCGTCCTCGGCGACCTGCTGGTCGGGATGAGCTATGGATGGTGGCAGCACAAGCACACGCGCCACCACGCGAATCCGAACAAGCTGGGCGCCGATCCCGACATCGAACTACCGGTGATCGTCGTCGCCCCGGAGCGTGCCGCGCCGAGAGGACGGGTTCTATCGTGGCTGCGTTCGCACCAGGGCATCTTCTTCTTCCCCATACTGCTCCTGGAAGGGGTCTCGCTGCATGCGTCCGGGGTCCGCCGGGTGGTCACCCGTGGGCCGTTGAGCAGGCGATGGGTCGAGATCGGGTTCCTCCTGATCCGGCTGGCCGGGTTCCCTGTGCTCATCTTCCTCGTGCTGTCGCCGGGCATCGCGTTCGTGTTCCTTGCGGTACAGCTCGGGCTCTTCGGCTTCTACATGGGCGTCTCGTTCGCCCCGAACCACAAGGGGATGCCGATCGTGCCCCGAGACGCGAGCTTCGACTTCCTGCGCCGGCAGGCGATGATGAGCCGGAACGTCCGGGGTGGCCGTCTGCTCGACACCGCGATGGGCGGGCTGAACTATCAGATCGAGCATCATCTGTTCCCCTCCATGCCGCGACCTCACCTGCGCAAGGCAGCGCCCATCATCGCCGCGTACTGCCGGAGCCACGATGTGCCGTATGTGCAGACCGGGCTGCTGGCGTCCTATGTGATCATCGTGCGGTACATCAACCGCGTCGGACTCGGGGAGCGCGACGTGTTCACCTGCCCCTTGGTCGAGCAGCGCCGCTACATCACCGCAGTCCCGCAGTGAGCACGCACGATCACCCGGCAGCCGGGCGACGACACGCCGCTGTCGTCTACAACCCCGTGAAGACCCCGCTGGAGCGGCTTCGCCCCCTGGTTGCGGAGCGTGAGGCCCAGCACAGGTGGGCGCAGACGCGCTGGTACGAGACCAACAGCGACGACGCAGGCCGGGCTGCCGCGGAGCATGCTCTCGTTGCTGACCCGGCGGTGGTGATGGTGGCAGGCGGCGACGGTACGGTCCGAGCCGTCGCGGAGGTGGTACACGGGACCGGGGTTCCGATCGCGCTGGTTCCCCTGGGCGCCGGCAATCTTCTTGCTCGCGATGTCGGTGCGCCGCTCAACGACATCGCCGCCTGCGTCTCCGCTGCCTTCGCAGGTGAGGACCGATCCGTGGATGTCGGAGTGGCTGAGCTGGAGGACGAGAGCGGCGCTCGCCGCACGCACACGTTCATGGTCATGGCGGGCATCGGGCTGGACGCGGAGATGGCGGAGAGCACGAGCACGATCGCGAAGAAGCATCTCGGCTGGTTCGCGTATATCACGCCGATCGCCCGCTCGGTCATCGCGAACAAGCTCTTCCATCTCGACTATCGGATCGACGGAGGGCGGGTGAGGTCGACCCGGGCGCACACCGTCATCGTCGGAAACTGCGGAACCCTGACCGGGAACATGTTGCTGATCCCCGCCGCGATCATCGATGACGGACTGTTGGACGTCGTGATGATGCGCCCGACAGGCCGCTTCGGGTGGGCGCGGATCGGAACCCGCCTCACCCTGCAAGGCCTCGCCCGCCGATCCCCGCTCAGTCGCAGACTCCTGCAGCAGAGGCCTGACCTCCACGCACTCGCCTACGTTCAAGGGCACCGGTTCGAAGCCCGGTTCGACGCTCCTCACCTCATCGAACTCGACGGCGACAGCTTCGGTCACATCGCCCGTGTTCGCGTCAGCGTCCGCCCTGGCGCCCTGCGCGTGCGTGTGTCGGCCGCAACGAACCGGGAAGGGTGACTACGCCTTGGCGCGCTTGGCGCGCTGCCGGAGGATCCCGAAGATCAGGGTGCCGACGAAGAGCACGATTCCGATGATGGCCAACCAGAGCAGGCCCTCGAACACGAATCCCACGATCGACAGCACCACCCATGCCACAAGCAGGATGAGAAGAACTGTCCACATGCTCCTCACCCTACGCTCGATCACCCGAGAAATCCGGTGATCAGTGACATTGCCTCTGCGCGATGTGTCGGGCCTGCGGCTGACCGGAGGATTCACAGCACGGGCTGACATAGTGGAGGGGATGCTCCGCTTCGGTGATGGCATACCGATCCGAGGAGAAGAGACGCTCATGCCCGCATGGTGGGAACAACTTCTCCACCTCACCACCGGTCGCATCAGCCGCCACCACGAACTACCCGATCTCCGGCACCTTGCGACACGGCCTGTCGCACTGGAACGAACCCACTACCTCGTGAACGATCGCGAGCGCGACAGCCAAGCCCCTCGCGCCTACGTCCTCCGCACCCAGCCCCGCACAGGACGATCCCCCGCAGGGGTCGCCGTCACCTCCAACGGACGCGGCGTCGGCCATCTGTCCACAGATGCGGCAGACGTCATAGGACCGCTTCTCGACCAACTCGGCGGGGCAGCGATCGTCAACGGCATAGGACCGCAGACGGGAAGCATCCGGCTCCGGATCGACCTGCCAACCTCTGAAGCGGTCGGCGAGTTCATCCATGCATCCGGCAACGCGAACCCAAGATGAGGCCCGTATCGCGATGGCCTCCATCGCCGGCGCGGATACGATGTGGCCATGATGGATCAGTCGAACCAGAGCGTCGGGTTCATCGGGCTGGGGATCATGGGCGAGCCCATGGCGACCCGCCTGGCTCGCGCAGGAGTTCCCCTGGTCGTGTGGAACAGGTCGCCGCGAGCGCTGGATGAGCTGGCTCGGGCGGGTGCGGATATCGCCCCCACCGTGGAGGACGTCTTCCACCGCTCGCAGGTCGTCATACTCATGCTCGCCGATACGGATGCCGTCGACGCGGTGCTCGGATCGGCGGGACGGCCCCGTGCCGAACTCTTCTCGGGCAAGACGATCGTCAACATGGGCACGGTGCCGCCCGCATATTCACGACGCCTCTCCGACGAGATCCGGGCCGCAGGCGGCTCGTTCGTCGAGGCGCCGGTCTCGGGTTCACGCCGTCCCGCCGAAGACGGAGTCCTCGTGGGAATGCTCGCCGGCTCGGAACGAGCCGTGGAACAGGTGTCGCCCGTCATCGCGCATCTGTGCGCATCCCTCACCTATTGCGGTGAGGTGCCGGCGGCGCTCACGATGAAGCTCTCCGTCAACGTGTTCCTCATCGCCGTCGTCACAGGTCTCGCGGAGTCGTTCCACTTCGCGCAGCGGCACGGGCTCTCCCGTGACGTCCTCCGTCAGGTGCTCGATGCCGGCCAGATGTCCTCTCCGATCTCCCGAGTGAAGAGCGCGAAGATCGCCGAGGACGACTGGACGCCGCAAGCGGCGATCCGGGATGTGCTGATGAACAGCGAGCTCATCACGGATGCCGCGAGGGCGCGCGGCATCGCCAGTCCACTTCTGGACGTCTGCCGGGATCTCTACGACGAGGCCGTCCGCCGTGGAGACGGCTCGCTCGACATGGCCGCCGTCATCCGCGCGATCGACGACCGGACGATCTCGACGGCGTCGAAGCCCGTGCGAGATGAGTCGGTGCGCATTCGGCCGTCGAGAGGCGAGTCGGAGTACCCGACCCTGGTGGCCATCTGGCGGCACGCGGTCGACGCGACCCATGATTTCCTCACCATCGGCGACAGGAACGACATCGAGTCCCGGCTCAGCGCCGAGTACTTCCCGGCTGTGGTGCTCTCGGTCGCCGAGGCCGGCGGCCGGCCGGTCGGATTCAGCGGCGTGCTCGACGGTTCGCTGGAGATGCTGTTCGTCGAGCCGGAACATCACGGTGGTGGAATCGGCACGGCGCTTCTGCGACACGCCATCGCGGAACTCCAGGTCGGCACGGTCGATGTCAACGAGCAGAACACCTCAGCCGTGCGCTTCTATCAACGCCGCGACTTCGAGATCGACGGACGAAGCCCGACCGACGAGGCAGGGCGTCCGTACCCGCTGCTGCACCTGGTGCTTCCCGCCTCGCGGTGACGGCCTTCCATCGCCCCCAGGCGCATCCCAGCACGTCGGAGTATCGTCGTAGACCTGGGGGACTGCCGCTGAAGCGGTGGCAGTCATGGGAACGGGTCTTCGTGACTCCGCGACTTCAGAAACAGAGATGGCCCCCGCTGAGCTCCGGCTCGAGCGGGGGCCATCTCGTGTTTCCGCTGAGAAGAGACGCCGCAAATGGTTGCCCTGCGTCGATAGTTGCATTTTCGCAACTACAAGAGTATGGTTGACGTCGATCAACTTTCTATGCAGGAGCATCCCACTGTGACCCACACTTCAACCGTTCAACCCGAGGCGACACGATCGCCGCGCGAGGTGTTCACCGCGATCTCCGGACTCGTCGTCGGCATGTTCGTCGCCGTGCTCTCGGGCACCGTGGTGTCGACCTCGATGCCGGTCATCATCGCCGACCTCGGTGGCACCCAGTCCCAGTACACCTGGGTGATCACCGCGAGCCTGCTGGCGACCGCCGTCTCGACCCCGATCTGGGGCAAGCTCGCCGACCTCGTCGACCGCAAGATCCTCGTGCAGATCTCGCTCATCCTCTTCACGGTCGGCACCGTGATCGCCGGGTTCTCGACCGACACCAACATGCTCATCGCCGTCCGCGTCGTGCAGGGCATCGGCGTCGGCGGTCTCATGTCCCTCGTCATGATCGCCGTCGCCCTCATCATCTCGCCGCGTGAGCGTGGCAAGTACATGGGCGTCGTCGGCGGCATCATGGCCCTCGGCACCATCGGCGGCCCGCTCCTCGGTGGCCTGCTCACCGATGTGTGGGGCTGGCGCTCCAACTTCTTCGTCGGCGTCCCGTTCGCGATCCTGGCCCTCGTGCTGCTGCAGTTCACGCTGCACCTGCCCAAGCCTCAGCGTGACAGCAAGGTGTCGATCGACTACTTCGGCATCGTGCTGCTCGCGGTCGGGGTCTCGACCCTGCTCATCTGGGTCTCCATGGGCGGCAGCCAGTTCGATTGGGACTCGTCGACGAGCATCATGCTCGCCGTGATCGCCGTCGTCGCGATCGCCGCGTTCATCACGGTCGAGTTCTTCGTCAAGGAACCGATCGTCCCGATGTCGCTGTTCCGCAACCGCACCTTCACGCTGTCGGTGATCGCGTCCATCGCGATCGGCGTCTCGATGTTCGCGACCTCGGTGTTCCTCGCGCAGTACTTCCAGCTCGCCCGGGGGGCCACGCCCACTGAGTCCGGACTGATGACCATCCCGATGATCATCGGCCAGATGGGCGCGTCTATCATCATCGGCCAGCTCGTGAGCCGCTTCGGCAAGTGGAAGGGCTGGATGCTGACCGGATCGGTGCTCACCACCATCGGCGTCAGCCTCATGGCGACGCTGCGCTACGACACCCCGTTCACTCTCGTCGCCGTGTACATGTTCGTCCTCGGCGCGGGCCTGGGCATGGTCATGCAGAACCTCACCCTCATCGTCCAGAACGACACCGACCCTCAGCAGTTGGGTGCCGCTTCATCGAACGTCAACTTCTTCCGCACGATCGCGGGCACCATCGGCGTCACGATCATGGGATCGCTGCTCTCGACGAGCGTGGCGGGCTACATCACCGACGGTCTCGAGGGCTTCGCGCCGACCACGCAGGAGGAGATCGACGCCCTTCAGCACCTCGGCTCCGGCGACGTGCCGAAGGTCGGGCAGCTGCCCGAGACGATCCGTGCGATCGTCGAGGGTGCATACGGCCACGGCATCGCGGATGCATTCATCATCGCGATCCCCCTCGCGGTGATCTCGATCATCGCGATCGCGTTCATCAAGAACAAGCCGCTGTCGACGAAGAACGCCGCCGAGCAGCTGCGCGAGCAGGCCGAGGAGTCGGTGCTGGAGGTCTCGGAGGCCGAGGTCGGTGCGACCCTGTCCACGGGCGCGATCCGGATCACGGGCGCGGCCCCCGCCACCTCGGCGACCGTGATCGAGCGTGACCGCGAGGAGCAGGGGCGCTGACATGACCGCCTCGGGTGCAGCGACGGTTCCGGACCTGGAGGATGCGATCGGCGACCTCCAGAGCCATCTGAACCTCATCTTCGCGAGGACTCGGACGCTCTGGAAGGAATCCGCGGCGCAGATCTCTCCCGAGCTCCAGGTGAGCGGATACAAGCTGCTGACGTTCATCGATCGCTCGGGAACCACGAGTGCGCACGAGCTTGCCGAGCGGTTCGAGATGGACAAGTCGGTCATCAGCAGACAGGTGCGGATGCTCGAGGACCTGAGTCTTGTCGAGTCCTGCGCCGACGACCGTGACGGCCGCCTCCGGGTGCTGTCCGCCACGACGAAGGCGCAGGCCGTGCTCGCAGATCTCCGACGAGCACACAGCGTCCGTCTGCGGACTGTTCTGGCCGAGCTGACACCCGACGAGATCCTCGCCGCATCGAAGGTGTTCCGCCTCCTCGCGGAGATCTGACCCGAGCGGCCGCCCGCGGAGCCCCGCCGTCCCTGCGACGGCGGGGCTCCGTTCTAAGCTGGCAGACATGACCTCCACCGACGACATCGCCCGCTCTGCGCCTGCCGCCGAGACCTCGGCGAGGGAGAGCGCCGAGACCTCGGCGGGGGAGAGCGCCGCACCCGCGGCAGAGTCGGAGATCGATGCCGCGGTCCACCGCGTCGAACACGAGCTCGGGCGGCTGTTCGCGCGCATCCGTGTCAGCTGGCGCGAGGCCGCACTCACCGTTCACCCCGATCTGCAACCGCTCGGCTACCAGGTGCTGACATCGATCGCGACGGGCAAAGCCACGTCTGCGGGAGCCATCATCGAACGCCTGCAGACCGACAAGTCGGCGGTGAGCCGGCAGGTGCGTCAGCTCGAGCAGCTCGGTCTGGTCGAGAGCATCCGAGACCCGCACGATCGGCGCGCCAGAGTGCTCGTCGCCACCGAGCTCGCGCAGGAGCGCGTCGCGCTCGCGCGGTCCCAGTACGAGTCCCGTCTCGAGGCGAGGTTGCGCCGATGGTCGGCCGGCGATCTCGACCACTTCACCCGACTGCTGTCCGAACTCGGGGGAGAGTAGCCCTCCCTGCGCGGCTCCTGGCCAAACGGGGATGACGTCGCGTGTCGCCCGGCGCAGACGTGACGACGCACGTTCCTAGGGTGGTGATGTCCGCATCGATGAGGAGATCACATGACCGACACCCCATGGGCCGCGCTCTGGCATGACCGCTACCGCACTCCGGCCGATGCGCCGACGGAGGACGTGCCCCTCACCGCGGTCATCGAGCAGCAGTACCGGCATCGTTCGGTGCGGCGCTTCCTCGACGCCGACGTCTCGGATGCAGAGATCCGTGCCATCGTCGGCGCCGCGCAGTCGGCATCCGTCTCCTCCAACCTGCAGGTCTGGTCGGTCATCGCCGTGCGCGACCCCGACAGGCGCCACCGCATCGCGACCGCGATCGGCAACCGGGGCTTCATCGAGGCGGCATCCGTCCTTCTCGTCTTCGTCGCCGACTTCGCCCGGGCGACACACGTCGTGCGGGCGACGGGGGAGCCGACCGAGGCGATCGACTATCTCGAGAACACGCTCGTCGGCTTCGTCGACGCGGGCATCGCCGGACAGAACGCCATCCTCGCGGCGGAGTCGCTCGGCCTCGGCGGGGTATTCCTCGGGTCGATTCGCAACGCCCCGCTCGCTGTCGCCGATGTGCTCGGGCTTCCGGAGTACGTCTTCCCCGTGTTCGGCATTGCGATCGGGCATCCCGATCCGGAGGACACGGCCGGGATCAAGCCGCGGCTTCCGCAGAGCGCGGTGCTGCACTGGGACGCCTACGACGTCGACGCGTGGGAGACCTCGGCGGACGCGTACGAAGAGCGGATCGCCGAGTACTACGACGAACAGGAGCAGCACGGGTACAGCTGGAAGGCCACCCTGGCGAACCGGCTCCGCAGCGTCGAGGGTCTGCATGGTCGCGATGCGATCCGTGCGCAACTCGCTCAGCAGGGTCTGCCTTCGAACTGATCCCGCGAGGAGGAGAGCGCGACTCCGTCGGGTGCGGATGCTGCGGCATCCGCGATTCCCAGCCCATCCAAAAGTTGCACGGGTGTAAAGTTGCGCGTCTGCAAAAATCATCGAGCCTTCGAAGGGCTGGAATGTCCACTGTCTCCACGTCGACCGGGTCGGTCCCGATCGTGAACCCCGATGCCGCGAAGTCGATCATGACGCACCGTCAGATCATGTTCGTGATCTACGGCCTCATGGCCGGAATGTTCCTCTCGTCGCTCGACCAGACCATCGTCGGCACAGCGATCCGCACGATCGGCGACGATCTGCAGGGACTTGATCAGCAGGCGTGGGTGACCACCGCCTACCTCATCACGTCGACCATCTCGGTGCCGATCTACGGCAAGCTCTCCGACATCTTCGGCCGTCGGCCGCTGTTCCTCTTCGGCATCGCCGTGTTCATCCTCGGCTCGCTGCTCTCGACGTTCTCGACGTCGATGCTCATGCTCGCGGGTTTCCGCGCCCTCCAGGGCATCGGCGCGGGCGCGCTGATGTCGCTGCCCCTCGCGATCATGGGCGACATCCTCGCCCCGCGGGAGCGCGCGAAGTACCAGGGCTACTTCTTCGCCGTCTTCGGCATCTCGACCGTCATCGGTCCGCTCGTCGGCGGACTGTTCGCCGGCGCGAACGAGATCCTCTGGGTCGACGGCTGGCGCTGGGTCTTCCTCATCAACGTCCCGGTCGGCCTTCTCGCGCTCGGAATGGTGATCGCGTTCCTGCACCTGCCGAAGATCGGCATGCGTGAGAACCCCCGCATCGACTGGTGGGGTGCCACCGCCGTCATCGTCGCCCTGGTGCCGCTGCTGCTCGTCGCGGAGCAGGGGCGTGAGTGGGGATGGGGCTCGATCGGAGCCATCGCCTGCTACGTGATCGGTGCCGTCGGCGCGATCTCCTTCGTGCTCATCGAGATCGCGATGAAGGACGACGCGATCATCCCCATCAAGCTGTTCCGCTCCGGCACCTTCTCGATGGCCACCGTCATCGGCGTGCTCGTCGGCTTCGGCATGTTCGGGGCGATGATGACGATCCCGCTGTACATGCAGATCGTCGTCGAGCTCACCCCGACGGAGTCCGGTCTCGCGATGATCCCGATGGTGCTCGGACTCATGATCGCCGCGATGACCTCCGGCCAGATCACCGCTCGCACGGGCAAGTACCGCATCTTCCCGGTCACGGGCAGCCTCTTCACCGCCATCGGCTTCTTCGTGCTGACGTTCATCCGCTACGACACCCCGCTCTGGCACATGATGATCGGGATGTTCATCGTCGGACTGGGACTCGGCCAGCTCATGCAGACCCTGGTCATGGCGAGCCAGAACTCGGTCGAGCCGAGCGACATGGGCGTCGCGTCGAGTTCTGCCACGTTCTTCCGGCAGATCGGCGGCACGCTGGGCACGGCGATCATGCTCTCAGTGTTGTTCACCGTGCTGCCCACCAACATCGTCGGCAGCATGTCCGATCGTGGCACCCTGACATCGGCACTCGACGCCGCGCTCGATCCCACGGTCGCCACGGCCCCGGCGAACGAGGCCATCATGGCGCAGCTCTGGAATCCAGTGGTCGACCCGATCAAGACCGGCGTGCAGGACCAGCTCGACTCCGCGGTGAAGACCGCGAACGAGAAGGCCGAGCGGAGCGTGACGGATGCCGTCACCGCCGCCGTCCAGCAGCAGGTGGACGCGGGGGCGCTCCCGGCATCCGCCGCCGCCGCCGTCATTCAGCAGCAGGTCGCCGCGGCGCTGCCGGATGCGCAGCAGAAGGCGCTGCAGGCCGTTGCGGAACAGGCGCACGCGTCGGTCGCCGACGGCACCGTCGCAGTGGACTGGTCGGATGCAGACCAGCGCAGCTACTGGGTCGATCAGCTCTCCGACAAGCTCGTCGACCAGGTCAAGGGTGGCGACACCTCGGCCACCGAGAGCGCGAGCGGGTCGGTCAGCGACACGTCGTTCCTCACCGGAGCGGACCCGCGTCTGTCGAAGCCGTTCATGGTCGGCTTCACGCAGTCGGCCGTGACGATCTTCTGGGTCGGCTTCGCGGTGCTGCTCGCGGCATTCGTGCTCAGCTGGTTCTTCCGTGTCCCGCCGCTGCGCACGAGGTCGGCGCTCCAGCAGCGTGCGGACGAGGCCGGTGTGAGTGACACCGGCACGATCCGGACACAGGGTCGACATGGGTGACGTTCAGCCCTCGGGTCTTCGGGAGCGCAAGAAGAAGCGGCGGCGTGAGGCGCTCCATGAGGCCGCCCTGCGTCTGATCGAGCAGCAGGGGCTCGAGCGCACGACGGTCGAGCAGATCTGTGAGGAGGTCGGTGTCTCACCTCGGACGTTCTTCAACTACTTCCCGTCGAAGACCGCCGCTGCGCTGAACCTGCCGGAGCAGATCATCACGCCCGATGCGGCGGAACGCTTCCGGCAGGCGCAGGGCGAGCTCATGCCGGCCATCTGCGTGCTGCTGGCGGACTCGATGGCCTCGGGCGGTCTCGAACGGGTGCGGTTGAAGCGGCTGATCTCCGATCAACCCGAGCTCGTGGCCGCGTTCACGCAGTGGATGGGGGCGCTGAAGGAGGAGTTCCACCATCTCGTCGCCGAACGCGCAGGTTCGGAGGAGATCGCGGACGCCGCCGTGATCCTCGCCCTCAGCGCCATGCGCACGCTCGTGCACCGGCCGACGGACGACGCCCGGCCGGATGCCGAGCGGCTTCTCGAGACCATGGACCGGCTGATCGCGGTCAGGCACGTGGAGATGGTCAGCGCCTGACCGCTCCGCTCGGTGATGCTCCTGGCAGGATCGCGCTGCCAGGCGTATACCGGAGTCATCCACTCAGGAAGGGACATGTCATGGCTCATCGCATCGGGTACATCGTCGGAAGTCTGTCGACGGACTCCATCAACAGGGTGCTGTCCCAGGCGCTGATCGGGCTGGCTCCGCCGAGCATCGAGATGTCGGAGATCTCGATCAGGGCGCTCCCGCTCTACAACCGCGACGATGAGCTCGATCCGGTCGACGCGGTCACGGTGTTCAAGGAGGCGATCGAGCAGGCCGAGGGCTTGCTGATCATCTCGCCGGAGTACAACCGCTCGATCCCTGGGCCGCTGAAGAACGCGATCGACTGGGGATCCCGTCCGTGGGGTCATAATTCGTTCGCCCGTAAGCCCACCGGGATCATCGGCGCCTCCACCGGTGCGATCGGCACTGCCGTGATGCAGTCGTCGATGCGAAGCGTCCTGAGCTTCCTCAACGCGCCGCAGCTCAACGCCCCGGAGGCGTACATCCGCTTCGATCCCGAGCACTACGGCGCCGATGGACGGGTGACGGATGCCGGAACCTCGCAGTTCCTCACGCACTACATGGGCGAGTACGCGGCGTTCGTGGAACGGGTGCTGTCGCTGACCGCACCGGGCCACGTCGGAGACCGGGACTGACCTCGATCGACCGTCATCCGCGGGAGGAGAGGAGCGCCCCAAGCGGCCGGATCGTGCGGTGCTTCAGCAAGCTCACGCATCGCGAGGTCGGCGCTGTCGCTCGATCTGTGGCGCCCCCGGATGGTGGTAGCTCGAAGAGGATCTTCGGATCCTGGAGAGGTGCCCTCCCGAGTCGTCTGCCCCACACAGATCTCTCGAGAGGGCTCACCGTCCTTCCCGGACGGCAGGGGAGGCGGCGAAAGTGAATTCGCTGTCTCATCGGCCGCTTCCCCAGTTATCGGCCGGTAGCCCCCGCTACTGCAATCAGAATATCGCTTAATCCTCTTGTCCGCCATTTGGGGGACAAAGAAATCTACGAATATTCTGAGCCCGGGTGCCTCTGGCTGTGCGACGGGTCGCTTCGTAGAGTGGATGCATGGAGACGAGGCTCGTGTTGCACGGTCGGATCACGATCGAGCCGGGCCATCGTGTCGAGGTCGCCGAGGCCATCGATGCCGTGTCCGAGGGGGTTCCGGCGCCCGGAGGCGTTGCGGTGGCTGAGGGTGGCGTGATGCCCGAGCATGTCGGTGCGCCCGCGGGCGCTGCTTCTGAGGGTGCTGCTTCTGAGGGCGCTGCTTCTGAGGGCGTCCTCTCGGAGAGCGCCGTCGATTCCCCGCCCGGCGGACCGGTGAGCATCCCGTTCGGCGCTCTCGGCGTCGCCGTCATCGGTGCCGATGATCCCGGTGTGCTCTCCGGCCCCCACGGTCTGGCGAGCCCCGAGCCTGTGCGATCGGTCATCGCGATCGTGGACCTCGACACGGGTGTGCGATACCAGGCGACCGAGACTCTTCGTGCGGGACGGCGCTGGGCGGCGCATGTCGTGGACTGCCTCGTTCTGCAGGACGGGCAGGACACGCGAACCGTGCTGACCGTCGCCCCGGTCGAAAGCGCGCGCACCGGCGCGAGCGACGCACTCCGTGATGCGACTGCGGCGGTCGATGCGGCGAAGGCGGAAGCCGCGCGATGGGGTGGGAGCATCCGTACCCAGATCCCGTCCCACCCGCGGGTCTGGTGATCGACGGCGTTTCGTGCGCGATCGCGGAGGCCGGGTGCTCCTTCGCGGCTCGGGAGGCGACGGGGCCGGTGGGGATCATTGGAAGTCCCGTGAACGGTGGGCGAAGCCGGTGCGGAGGTCTTCGAAGGCGTCGGCGAGCACGTTGACCACGCCTTCGGGAGAGCGTTCGACGATGCCGCGGATGATGAGTGCGGGGGAGGTGCGGGCGATGCGACGGTAGCGCTGCCAGACGCCACCCGAGCAGATGACGTTCACCAGACCGTGCTCGTCTTCGAGGTTGAGGAACGTCACCCCTGATGCGGTCTCCGGGCGCTGTCGGTGGGTCACGAGGCCGGCGACCTCGATGCGCCGTCCCGTCTCGTGCGTGCGCAGCTGAGCCGAGTCGAGCACCCCTCGCTCGCGCAGCTGTGTGCGGAAGTGCGTCATCGGATGGTCGTCGATCGAGACGCCCGTCGCCCAGAGATCGGAGGCGAGGCGCTCATAGCTCGACGGGTCGGCGAACAGCGGCGGCTGCACCGAGACCGTGGTGCCCGGCAGATATCGGGAACGATCCTCGGCCGCGGCGCCCGCCATCCAGATCGCCTCGCGTCGACTGAGCCCGAGGCACTCGAACGCTCCGGCCGTCGCCAGCGCCTCGAGCTGCGCCGCCGTGGCATCGGTGCGGCGTACCAGGTCGTTCAGGTCGCGATAGGGGCCGTCGGCTTCTCGTTCGGCGACGATCCGTTCGGCCAGTGCCGTGCCGATCCCGCGGATGCCGCCGAGCCCCAGTCGTACGGCATAGGCGCCGTCGCGGCGGTGCGCAGCCGTCTCGTCCGGAGCGCTCCGATCGAAGCGGGTCTTCACCGTGGGATCGACCTGGACGAGGCAGGCGTCCAGCCCCGTGGGAGCGCGATCCTCCCCGAGAGGTTCCAGGATCTCGGTGGCACCGGAGGCGTGCAGGTCGGGGCGCAGCACCGTCACGCCATGTCGACGGGCGTCGCCGGTCAACGTCGCCGGTGAGTAGAAGCCCATGGGCTGGGAGCGCAGGAGCCCCGCGAGGAAGGCTGCGGGGTAGTGCAGCTTCAACCAGGAGCTCGCGTACACGAGCAGCGCGAAGGAGAGCGAGTGCGACTCGGCGAAGCCGAAGTTCGAGAACGCCTGGATCTGCGCGTAGATGCGGTCGGCCTGCGCCTCATCCAAGCCGTGTCGCTTCATTCCCCTGTAGAGCTGCGTCCTGATGGTCTCGATCTTCTCCAGCCCGCGCTTCGAGCCCATCGCCCGGCGCAGCGTGTCCGCCTCGTCGGCCGTGCAGTCGCCGATGGCCGTCGCCATCTGGATCAGCTGCTCCTGGAAGATCGGCACTCCGAGCGTGCGCTTCAGCACCGGCTCCAAACGAGGATGCGGGTAGGGGATGTGCATCTCTTGCGGTTCCTCGCCCCGAAGCGCCCGCTCCTCGTTCTCGGCTTCCACCCGGTCCTTCTCCATCTTCAGCCGTACGAAGGGATGAACGGCCCCTCCTTGGATGGGCCCCGGGCGGATGAGGGCGATCTGGATCGCGAGATCGTAGAAGGATCGCGGCTGCAGCCGGGGGAGCAGCCCCATCTGCGCACGGGACTCCACCTGGAACACGCCGATCGAGTCGGCGCGGCAGAGCATGTCGAAGACGCCGGGTTCCTCCTTCGGGATGGTCTCCAGCATCCATCGCTCACCGGTGCTGTCGGCGATCAGATCGAAGCAGTGGCGCAGCGCCGACAGCATCCCGAGACCCAGCAGGTCGAACTTCACCAGTCCCATCCAGGCGGCATCGTCCTTGTCCCACTGGATGACCGTGCGGTTCTCCATCCGCGCGTGCTCGATGGGGACGACCTCGCCCACCGGGCGCTCGGTGAGGACCATCCCGCCCGAGTGGATGCCGAGGTGCCGTGGTGCCTTCAACAGGCTGTTCGCGTATGCCAGCACCGTCTCGGGGAGCTCGTCGTCGCCGTCCATCGTGACCTCGCTGCCCCAGCCGTCGACCTGACGCGACCAGGCGTCCTGCTGGCCGGGGGAGTAGCCCAGCGCTCTGGCCATGTCGCGGACCGCGTTCTTGGGGCGGTACTGGATCACGTTCGCGACCTGGGCCGCTCGGTCGCGCTCGTACTCCTGGTACACCCATTGGATGATCTCCTCGCGGCGCGACGAGTCGAAGTCCACGTCGATGTCGGGCTCCTCCTCCCGAGTGCTCGCGAGGAACCGTTCGAAGGGGAGGCCGTAGAGGATCGGATCCACCGCGGTGATCCCCAGCAGATAGCACACGGCGCTCGCCGCCGCCGAGCCCCGCCCCTGACACAGGATCTTCCGTCGTCTCGCTTCCTGGACGATCCCGTGCACGATGAGGAAGTACCCGGGGAAGTCCTTCGCCTCGATGACGTTCAGCTCGTGCTCGATCCGCCTGCGACCATCGGCGTCCAGACGGGGATACCTCTCCGGAACGGCCGCCCACACGAGCGATCGCAGCCAGCTCATCGGCGTGTGTCCCTCGGGCACCTTCTGCGTCGGCAGGGCGGGCCGCGCTCGCCGCAGGGGGAAGGCGGATGCCGCGGCGATCTCGAGCCCGTGCGAGATCGCCCCTGGGTAGCGCCGGAAGCGCTCGGTCATCTCCTTTCCGCTGCGCATGTGCGCTCCGCCGTGGGCTGGCAGCCAGCCGTCGAGATCGTCCATGCTCCGCACCGCGCGCACTGCGGCGATGGCCTCGGCGAGGCGAGCCTGATCCGGGGCGGCGTAGTGCACGTTGTTCGTGGCGACCACGGGCAGCCGCATGCTGCGCGCCAGCTCGGACAGAGCGTCGTTGCGGCGGGTGTCGAGCGGATCGCCGTGGTCGAACAGCTCGATGGCGACATGATCAGGGCCGAACAGGTCGACGAGTCGGCGCAACGGGGTCTTCGCGTCGCCGTTCTCCAGCCCGCGCCGGACGGCTCCCTTGCGGCATCCGGTGAGGATGGTCCAGCGTCCATCCGCCCGGGCCTGCAGATCGTCGAGGTCGTAGACCGGGCGTCCCTTCTCGCCGCCGCGCAACTGGGCCGCGGTGATGGCCCCGGAGAGACGGTGGTAGCCCTCGAGCCCGTTCGCGAGCACGAGCAGATGGTCTCCACCGGGGTCGGCGATGCCGCGCTGCGGCGCATCGAGATCGAGGGAGAGCTCGGCACCGAACACCGTCTGCACCTTCGCTTTCATCACCTCGGCCATCTCGGCGAACCGAGCCGCCCCGTAGAAGCCGTCGTGGTCGGTGAGGGCGAGCGCGTGGAGCCCGAGTCGTTCGGCCTCGATGAGCATCTCGACCGGGGAGGACGCCCCGTCGAGGAACGAGTACGACGAGTGCGCGTGCAGCTCGGCGTAGGGCACGGCATCGTCGGGACGGGGGACCTCGATCGGCGGCGGGGGCTTCCTCTTCCTGCTCATGGGGCCCGGGTCCTTGCGGGCGACCAGCGGGTCGTTCGCGACCGGGACCCCTGCAGGATCGGCTCCGGTCAGCGTGCGCTCCAGCTCTTTCCAGGACAGCGGAGGGTTGTGCCAGCCCATCAGCGGTACCTCCCCTCGGCCCACCAGCGGACTCCCGTACGGAAGACCAACCAGGCTCGATCCTTCTCGTCCACGATCTGCAGGCGGTGGCCGCTGCGCCCCCGCGTGCGATCCCAGAGCTTCTCGTGCACGGGCCAGGGGCCGGCCCAGGCGCGCACTTCGGCGCCGTCGATCCGTGCGGGGGGAGAGGAGAGCGTCCCCCGATCGTCGATCTGCACGGCAGAGCCGTCCGGCCCCATCACCCCGATCGGGCGGGGCGGGCGGAACACCTCGGCCGGGATCGGATCCGGCAGGCTCCCCGGCCAGGGGCTGTCCGGGTCTCGGGGCGGTACGGTCCGCTCCCCCCAAGGGGTGAGCACCTGGCGGTCGGCGAGCCAGCGTCCTCCGGACACGGCGGCGGTGACGACTCCCTGATGGCCGAGCAACGTCTGCACCCGGGAGACGGCATGGTGCAGCCGCTCATCGGTTCCCGAGCCGAAGAGGCCCGGCTGGTGATGGGCGGCATCGTCGACGGCGACCGGGACGATGCGCACCGCCACGATGCCGCCGAAGGCCCTGGCCTCGTCGACCGGCTGGGTCGCGGTCTCGGTCGCCAACGCCTCGAGCTGCCAGCGCACCCGGTCGACGAGGTCGGCGGCGTCGAAGCAAGTCGGATGCAGCCAGTTGCGCGAGTACACCCTGCCGTTGTCGTCGGTGAGCTCGATGCGCACCTCGGTGCAGACCGCGCTCGCGTCTCCGAGCGCGAGGATCACGGCATCCGCGGTCTGCCGCACAGCGAACGCGACCTGATCGGCGCCGGCCAGTGCCGGTTCGAACTCCACGACCCGGACGAGTTCGGGATCGGGCGGGCGAGGGGTCGGGACACGGGAGTCCGCACCGGCGGCGAGCGCATGCAGCCGGGCACCGTGCTCGCCGAAGCGGTCGCGGACCTCGAGTCCGTCAAGAGCGGCGAAGCCGCCCAGCGTCTGCACGCCGAGTCGGATGAGCAGGCCTGTCAGCTGCTGATCGCGGAGCACGGACACCGGAAGCGGGGCGAGGAACTCCGCCGCCTGCCCCGCTGGGACGATCGTGCAGGCCTCTCGTCCTCGTGCCGCGAGCTCGGCGGTGAACGGGCCGTCGGCGACGCCGATCCGAACCTCGGGGAACCCCGCCTCCGTGAGGATCGCGACCAGCGCACGACCGGCTTCGGCCTCACCCCCGTGATAGCGGGACACACCGCGGGCGCGGAGGACCGCGAGACCGGGGCGCAGCAGAGTCGCCCCGGGGGCGTGCCGTTCGATGAGCTGCAGCACCGGGAGGAACGCGCGCTCGTCCTTCGCGGGGTCGTGGGGGAGCACCTGCAGGGTCGACAGCAGGCCCTGGGCGACTCGACGTCGCTGTTCGGCACGGACCCCGTGCTCTCGGGCGGATGCGGTGCAGGCGACGACCGTGTTCGCCTGCATGAGCGCTGTCGGCGGATGCGGCCCCGCTCCGCCGAGGGCGGCACGCACCGGCCAGTCGGGGAACCACAGCACGAGCACGCGCAGGGGAGCGGTCATCCGGCCACCGCCCAGGACAGATGGTCGACGGATCGGCGATCGACGGAGGCATGATCGGCCGACGGGCGGTCGGCGGTCGGACGCTCGGTCGTATGGTCGACGGCCGCGGCGACATCGCGGTCAGGGCGGAGCGGAACGGGGGCGGCGACGGTGGGAGGCAGAGCCTCGACGCCGCCCTGGGGGCCGGGGAGGAGCACCTGGACGCTCGAAGGACGCGGACTCCTCCGGGTCTCGGCGGTCACGGTGACGGTGCAGTCCGAGAGCAGCCCCCAGCCCGTGCCGAGGCCGTGCCACTGCGGATCGCGAAGGCGGATGCGTCCCTCGCTCTGCGGCCAGGCCCCCATCGCGACCGACTCGGTGACCAGGAGCGTGGTGCCGCGATCCCGCAGACGCGCTCCGAGCCGGGACACCTCGGCATCCGTGACCCTGCTCATCGGCTGCACGACGATCAGGGGGACGACCTCGGTGAGCGCCGAGGCCACGGCCAGCCAGCGCTCGCCAGGCTCGGGGACGAGGATCAACCGGGAGAGATCGATCCCGAAGCCCGCGGCTGCTTCGACACCCAGCGTGGGCATGCCGATCACCGCGCACCAGTGCCCCTTGCGACTGGCGGCGCCGAGCAGGGCGAGCACCAGCGAGGGGGAGGAGGAGACGGTGTAGGCCACGCCGGTGGCGAGTCCTCCGTCGGGGAGGAGATCGCCGAGCGCGGGGTCGAGAGGCAGTATCGGATGCTCGCTGCGACGCCGCTGCATCCGGCTGATCTCACGGCGCAACCGGAGCACCTCTCCGGCGCGGATGTCGCTGTGCGGAGAGAGTGCGGTCATCGTATCGAGCACGTTCCCCATGCCCCCATCCTCGAATATATGTACGACTAAATCAAGTGACGGGAGTGACGCTAGTTCGAACGTCGGACATTCGCACGTCCGGTTATCCACACCTGTTCCGCACCCCCTCCACGGGCTGCGGAGATCTCCTAGCCTTCCGACATGGATCCGCGCACCGTGCTCATCGTCCTCGCGCATGTCGCCCTCCTCGGCATCGCGGGGTGGCTCGTGATCGTCGATGCGCGGACGCATCGGCTGCCGAATCGGATCGTGCTGCCGACGCTCGCCGGCACCGTGCTGCTCGCCGTCATCGACGCCGTGTGCACGGGAAGCGACGCCGCTCTCTTCCGTGCGGGAGGTGGGCTGCTGATCCTCGGCGGCTTCTACCTGGTCCTGCGCCTCCTGAGCCGATCGGGTATGGGCGGAGGCGACGTCAAGCTCGCTGCCCTCATCGGCCTCGTGCTCGGGTGGCACGGATGGACCTCGCTCGCGGTGGGGGCGGCATCCGCCTTCGTGCTCGGTGCGCTCTACGCGCTGACGCTGATCCTGCTGCGTCGAGCAGACGGCTCCACCCGCATCGCGTTCGGCCCGTGGATGATCCTCGGTGCGGTTCTCGGCGTGGCCGTGGTCTGATGGCCGCGATGTCCGGGCGCGGGACTAGGGTGAGGTCATGGCACTCGCACGACTCCACGGAGGCCCGCTGGACGGGCAGATCATCCCCCTCGACGACGCGGACGACAGGCTGATCGTCCCCTACAGCGAGACCCAGGTGGTGTACGAACGCCGCGGCGAGCCCCGTAACACGGGCGAAGGCGACGGCCCCACCGAGATCGACTACTGGTTCGACGAGGCCCTCGGAGACCTCACCGCGTCGGATGACTGAGGCGCGAACCGACTCGGAGCCGACGCGCGTCGTCGAGGTCGAGCGCAAGTACGACGTCGACGCCGAGACCCCGCTCCCCGAATGGCTCGGCATCCCCGGCGTCGACGCGGTCTCCGACGGCGAGCTCCGTGAGCTCGACGCCCGCTACCTCGACACGGCCGACGCCACGCTCTCGCGGTCCGGCGTCGCGTTGCGCCGGCGCACGGGAGGCCCGGATGCGGGCTGGCACATCAAGGGTCCCCGAGAGGGCGACGGACGACTCGAGATCGGCTGGCCGCTCGGTGACGACGAGAACGTTCCGGATGCCGTGGCGCAGACTCTCGCGCGGTGGACGACCGACGACCTGACGCCGCTGGCGCGCATCGAGAACAGCCGCACCGCATATCTGCTCACGGGCCCTGCAGGCATCGTCGCCGAGTTCGTCGACGACCGGGTTCGTGCCACCGATCTCCGCCAGGGCGTGCAGCGGGGTTGGCGCGAGTGGGAGCTCGAGCTGGGGCCCGCGGCTCCTACCGACGCGGACGCTCGGGGTGCTCTCTTCGCAGCCGCGGAGAAGGCGATCTTCGCCGCCGGTGGCCGGGATGCGGCATCCGGGTCGAAGCTCGCCCGGGCTCTCGGATTCTGAGCCGCGGCTCAACCCCCTGTCCGTGCTGATCGGCGAGTGCTTGAGTGAGGACATGACCCCACCGGCCGTACTCCGATCCGTCCGGACGATCGTCCCCGACACCGTGATCCGGCAGGAGCAGATCAGAGAGGTCTTCGCCTCCCAACCCGAGATCAGCAGGCTGGCGCGCCGTCTCGTCGGGGCGTCCTTTGACGGCTCCGGCATCGAGACCCGCCACACCGTGATCGAGGAGCTCTCGCCGGGGGCCTCGTCGATCGTGGAGCCGCTGTTCCTCGATCGTGAGACCGGTCGACTGCTCGCGCCGGGAACCGGTGCGCGCAACGACGTCTACACGCGAGAGGCGGGGCGGCTCTTCGTCGAGGCCGCCCGGAGCGCGCTCGATGCCGACCCCGACATCGGCGCGGAGGACATCACCCATGTGATCACCGTCTCGTGCACCGGATTCCACGCGCCGGGGCCCGAGTACCGGATCGTCCGTGAGCTGGGTCTCCGTGGCGACGTGCAGCGCTACCACCTCGGATTCATGGGGTGCTACGCGGCGATGCCCGCCCTCCGCGCGGCCGCCCAGTTCTGCGCGGCCGACCCGAGAGCCGTGGTCCTCGTGGTGAGCGTCGAGCTGTGCACGCTGCATCTGCGGTCGTCGGACGATCCCGACACGATCGTCGCGACGTCCCTCTTCGCGGACGGCGCCGCGGCGGGCCTGGTCACCGCGCGGTCGCTGGCGAACTCCGCACCCGCTCTGCGCCTCGACGGCTTCCACACGGCGCTCGCGCCGGAGGGCGAGAGCGACATGGCGTGGACGATCGGCGACAGCGGCTTCGAGATGATCCTCTCGACCGCCGTTCCGCAGATCATCGGCGAGAGCATCATCGACGCGCTGCGACCGCTCTTCGCCGCCGACCCGGCGCTGCGGGAGCCCTACGACCACGGATCTATCTCGAGCGCCGTCGAACACTGGGCGATCCACCCCGGGGGACGCAGCATCCTCGACAGGATCCAGGAACGGCTGCGACTCGGCGATGCGCAGCTCCGGCCGGCGCGTGAGGTGCTCCGCACCTACGGCAACATGTCCAGCGCCACGATCCTCTTCGTGATGAAACGCATCCTCGATGACGGCGCAGCGCCGGGCTCGCGGGTCGCGGCCATGGCCTTCGGGCCGGGGCTGACAGCCGAGAGCGCGCTGATGACCGTGATCGGCGTCGACGCGTGAGGCACGATCTCTCGGTGCGGGATCTCGATGCCGTCGAGCTCATGGACGCCCCCGACGCTGATCTCCGGATGCTGGAGCGCACCTACGAGCGATTCCGCGTCGTCAACGCGCTGGTCGCGCACCCCGGCGGTCTCTACCGGAGGGACATCCGCCCGCGGGCACGCCGCACACTCGTCCGGGTGCTCGACATCGGGGCCGGCGGGGGAGACGTGTGCCGGATGATCGCCCGTCGCCTGCGGCGCGACGGATTGCGTGGAGAGATCACGGCATTGGACGCCGACGAGCGTGCGATCCGGTGGGCGTCTGCTCGGGATGCCGGGGACGGCGTGGTCTACCGGCACGCGCTGTCCTCCGAGGTGGTCGACGCCGGTGAGCGGTTCGATGTGATCTTCTCCAACCACGTGCTGCATCACCTGGACCCGAGCGCCTTCGACCAGGTGCTGCGCGACTCGCTGCGGCTCCTCGCCCCTGGTGGTGTCGTCGTGCATCGTGACATCGCTCGCAGCAGGACGGCGTACGCGCTCTACTCGGCCCTGACCCTGCCGTTCGCGTCGACGCTGCTGCGTGACTCGTTCATCCGGGAGGACGGGCTGATCAGCATCCGTCGCTCCTACACGCCGCGCGAACTGGAGCGCTCCGCTCCCGCCGGGTGGAGCGTGCACGCGCGGCTCCCCGCGCGACTGGAACTCCGCTGGGAGCAGGGCGGGTAGACGGACGAAGGCCCGGCGCGCGCGATGCGTGCCGGGCCTTCGTCGTCGGTGATCAGAAGTTGATCATGTGGCCGGCGAGCCCGTGGAAGCCCTCCTGCAGCGCCTCCGACAGCGTCGGGTGCGTGTGGACGTTACGGGCGAGCTCCAGAGCCGTGAGGTCCCACTTCTGGGCCAGTGTCAACTCGGGCAGCAGCTCCGAGACGTCCGGGCCGATCATGTGCGCGCCGAGCAGCTCGAGGTGCTCGGCATCCGCGATCAGCTTGACGAAGCCGACCGGCTCGCCGAGACCGTGCGCCTTGCCGTTCGCCATGAACGGGAACGTCGCGACCTTGATCTCGTGCCCCTCGTCCTTCGCCTGCTGCTCGGTGAGACCGAACGAGGCGACCTGGGGCGAGCAGAATGTCGCACGCGGCATCATGCGGTAGTCGCCCAGCGCCTGCGTCTCGGCGCCGCCGATGGTCTCGGCGGCCACGACGCCCTGCGCCTCGGCCACGTGGGCCAGCTGCAGCTTGGCGGTCACGTCGCCGATCGCATAGATGCCGTCGACGTTCGTGCGCATGTAGTCGTCGATGTCGATCGCTCCGCGCTCGGTGAGCTTCACACCGGTGTTCTCGAGGCCGAAGCCCTCGACGTTCGGTGCGAAGCCGACCGACATGAGAACCTTGCCCGCCTCGATCGACGACTGCTGGCCGTCCTTCGCGGTGTACGTGACGGTGACGGACGAACCGTTGTCGACGACGCTCTCGACCTTGGTGGAGGTGAGGATGTCGACGCCGTAGTTCTTGTACTGCTTCGTGATCTCCTTCGACACATCGGCGTCCTCGTTGGGCAGCGCGCGGTCGAGGAACTCGATGATGGTGACTTTGACGCCGTAGTTCGTCAGGACGTACGCGAACTCCATGCCGATGGCGCCCGCGCCGACGATGACGATCGAATCGGGGAGGTCGCGGGAGAGGATCTGCTCCTCGTAGGTGACGACGTTCTGGCTCAGCTGCACACCCGGGAGCAGGCGCACGCGCGATCCGGTCGCGATGATGACGTTGTCGAAGGTCACCTCTTCGGTCGTGCCGTCGGACTTGGCGACCGAGATGGCCTTCGGGCCCGTGAAGGTGCCGCGGCCGTCGTACTCGGTGACCTTGTTCTTCTTCATCAGGAAGTGGATGCCCTTGACGCGGCCGTTCGCGACCTCGCGGCTGCGGTCGAACGCCTTGCCGTAGTCGATCGTGAAGTCGCCCGAGATCCCGAAGAAGTCGGCCTTGTGCTTCAGCGTGTGCGCGAGCTCCGCGTTCTTGAGAAGCGCCTTGGAGGGGATGCAGCCGACGTTGAGGCACACACCGCCCCAGTACTTCTCTTCGATGATGGCGGTGGACAGGCCGAGCTGGGCGCTGCGGACCGCAGCGACGTATCCGCCAGGACCTGCACCGAGGACGACGACATCGTAGTGTGGCATGCCTTAACCCTATCGCTCAGACGGGGAGGAGGAGTCGGCCAGGACCCGGTTCATCCGGCGCACCTTCAGCAGGATCGTGACAGCAGCGATGGCGAGCAGACCGACGATCACGAGCACCAGAAGGCCCGTGGTGTCAGTGGGCTCCTCCGACGTCGGAGCGGCCGTGGGATCCGGCGTCGCGACGGTCTCACTCGGTTGCGCGACCGGCTCCTCCGACGCCTGCGCCGTCGGCTCGGAGGCCGGGGCCACGACCGTGCTCGTGGTCACGGTGAACGAGTACTCGCCGGACGTCGGATGCCCGTCGCTGGAGACGACCTTCCACAGCACGCGGTAGACCCCGGCCTCGGCCTCCGCGGCGAGGGGCTGGGTCACGACCGCGCCGGTGACGGTCGCAGCCCCCGTGGACACGGTTGTGCCGGCGGCGTCGGTGACGACGACTTCGGTCGCCCCCTCGCCGGCGATCAGCTCCTCGCTGAATGTGAGGGTGAGCGCCTCCGGAAGCGTGTCGACCGTGCCGTCCGCCTCGGGGGACGACGCGACGAGCGCGTCGTGGGCGGATGCCGAGAGCGGCGCGAACAGAACGAGGAACGCCGTGAGCAGGCTCGCGGCGAGTGCCAGGGGGAAGAGGGGGAGGGGGCGCACGGAGGTCTTCACGGCTCCAGCCTATGAATCCCCGGTATGCGATGGCTGGACGTGTGGACGATCCTCCCGCGGACATGCTCGGATCGGTTAGTCTGGACGACCAAGGAGGGCACAGTGACACACAACGACAGCCGCCCGGCCGGCGGCGAAGCGATCCACCGTTCCGGTGAGCAGAGGCACGACGTCACGCAGACGTTCGGGCACGACTCCGACCTCTCGTTCGTGCCGTTCGGCGTGGAGCTCACCGACGTCGAGCAGAGCGCCATCGCGGCACTTCCCTCCGGGTCGGCGCTGCTCCTGGTGCGTTCCGGCGCCCTCGCCGGGGCCCGCTACCTCCTCGACACCGACGTGACCACGGTCGGCCGTCATCCCGAGGCCGACATCTTCTTCGACGACGTGACCGTCTCGCGACGTCACGCCGAGATCACCCGCACGGGGACCTCGTTCGAGATCATCGACCAGCGATCGCTCAACGGCACCTACGTCAACGGCGAGCGGGTGGACCGCAGTGCCATCGTCGACGGATCCGAGCTGCGTGTCGGAAAGTTCCGCCTGAACTTCTTCGCCTCCCCGATCGACCGCGCTGCGGCGACCGACTGATGGCGGCATCGTCCGCCCGCGAACGTTCGACGTCCCCCGGCCTGCTCAGCATCGGCCAAGTCCTCGCCCGGCTCACGCCGGAGTTCCCCGAACTGACCTCCAGCAAGCTGCGGTTCCTCGAGGTGCAGGGCATCGTCACCCCCTCGCGCACCGAATCCGGCTACCGCAAGTTCTCCGCGGCCGACATCGAGCGCCTGCGTCTCGGCCTCACGCTCCAGCGCGACCACTACCTCCCGCTCAGCGTCATCCGTGAGCAGCTGGATGAGGCGGATGCCGCGGGCGAGGCCCCGAGCATCCTGCCGCCCTCGATCGCCCCGACTCCCCGCCGGTACCGCCGCGAGGAGCTCCTGACCGCCGCGGGCGCCGGACCCCAGCTCCTGAACGACGCGATCAGCACGGGGGTCATCGTGGCGCAGGACGCGTACCCCGAGTCGACGGTCGCGATGCTGCGGACCCTCGTCGCTCTCGACCGGCACGGCATCGAACCGCGTCACCTCCGGTCGCTCCGGCAGAGCGCCGAGCGCGAGGTCTCGCTCATCGAGTCGGCCCTGTCGACCCTGCTCCGCCGCACCGATGCGACGTCGCGTTCCAAGGCCGCCGACATGGCTCCGGAGCTCGCCGGCAGGATCGACGAGGTGCGTGCCCTCTTCGTCAAGGACGCGCTGGCCCGGATGCTTTCGTAACGAACTGATTGCGACACACCTTCAACCTCAGGTTGATGTCGTTGCTGGTGTGGGGGGCCTGCTCTAGCGTGGAGGTAACCGCCCGAGAGAGGACTTCAGATGAATGCGGATGAGCGTGCAGGCGAGCCCCGCTTCGTGAACGAACTCCTCTTCACGGATGGACTTCCCGCCATGGACGACGAGGTGGGCTACCGCGGTGCGGTCGCCGCCCGCGCGGCCGGCATCACCTATCGACAGCTCGACTACTGGGCGCGCACCGAGCTCGTCGTCCCGACCGTCCGCGGGGCGAGCGGATCGGGATCGCAGCGCCTCTACGGCTTCCGCGACATCCTCGTGCTGAAGCTCGTGAAGAGCCTGCTCGACACGGGAATCTCCCTGCAGCAGATCCGCACCGCGGTCGAGGAGCTGCGTCGTGCCGGCATCCGTGATCTCGCGGGGACGACTCTCATGAGCGACGGTGCGTCGGTGTATCTCTGCACGTCCAACGACGAGGTGATCGACCTCGTGAGCCGTGGCCAGGGCGTGTTCGGCATCGCCGTGGGCAAGGTCCTCCGCGAGGTGGAGTCCACGCTGGTCGAGTTCGATCCGACCGCACCCGACCCCGTCGATGAGCTGTCCGCACGTCGCTCGCGTCGCTCCGCCTGAACGGGCCATCTCTCCACGGACACGGGTCCGCCGGAGACACGAAACGCCCGCTCGATGAGCGGGCGTTCTGCGTGCAGCGTATGGGATCTCAGGCCTGCGGGCCGGATTCGGGAACCGGGACCCGACCCGTGCGGATGATCCGGTCGAGCAACTGATCGAAGTCGGCGGCGAGTTCCTGCGCGGAGTCTCCGGGCCAGATGTGCAGCGGCTTGGCGGCACCCTGCGCCTGCTGCAGAGACGTGCGCTCGGGCAGCTGAGGCGAGAGCACGAGAGGACCGAACATGTCGCGAAGCTCTTTGATGCGGAACTGGTGCTCGATCGACTGGGGGCGTACGCGGTTCACGACGATGCCGAGCGGCTGGAGTCGCGGCGAGAGGCCGCGGCGGATCTCCTCGATCGCACGCAGCGCACGGTCGGCGGCGGCGACGGAGAACAGCCCGGGCTCGGTCACCACCATCACGCGGTCGCTGGCCGCCCAGGCGGTGCGGGTGAGCGCGTTCAGCGAGGGAGCACAGTCGATCAGGACGAGGTCGTAGTCGGCCTCGACCGCGGCGAGGGCTTCCTCGAGCTTCCACACGTCGCGCACACTGGGGTGCGGACCGTCGAAGTTGATCGCGGAGGGGCTGCCGATGAGCACGTCGATCGTGCCGGGGTGCACCTTCGCCCAGCCGCTGGAGGTGATCGCCTGACGGACGACCTTCTCCTTCGGGTTCGCCAGGACATCGGCGACGTTGAGCCGCCCTGCCACCTGGATGTCCATGCCGGTGGAGACATCGGACTGCGGGTCGAGGTCGACGACGAGCGTCCGCACACCCCGGGCGAAGGCCGCAGAGGCCAAGCCGAGGGTCACGGTCGTCTTGCCGACGCCTCCCTTGAGAGAGCTGACGCTGAGTACGTGCACGGACTCCACGTTACCTTCCCCTAGGCTGGGGGAACACTCAGCCCCGCCCCATGCGCGACGAAAAGTCGTGCATCGAGCTTTCAGAGGTGTGCATGTTCACGAAGATCCTTGTGGCCAATCGCGGCGAGATCGCGATCCGCGCCTTCCGTGCGGCATTCGAAGTGGGGGCGCGGACCGTCGCGGTGTTCCCCCATGAGGACAGAGGCTCGGTCCATCGGCTCAAGGCAGATGAAGCCTATGAGATCGGGGATCGCGGGCATCCGGTGCGGGCGTACCTGAGCGTGGACGAGATCATCCGCGTCGCGCTCGAGTCCGGTGCCGATGCGATCTATCCCGGCTACGGCTTCCTCTCGGAGAACCCCGAGCTCGCGGAGAAGGCCGCGGCGAACGGGATCGTCTTCATCGGTCCACCGGCGAAGGTGCTCGAGATGGCCGGCAACAAGGTCGAGGCCAAGCGGCACGCGATCGAGGCCGGGGTCCCCGTGCTGCGCTCGACGGAGGCGTCGGACGACGTGGACGAGCTCGTCGCTCAGGCGGAGGAGATCGGCTTCCCGCTCTTCGCGAAGGCCGTCGCTGGTGGCGGTGGTCGGGGAATGCGCCGCGTGGCGACGAAGGCCGAGCTCGCACCGGCTCTCGCCGAGGCGATGCGCGAAGCCGCGAGCGCGTTCGGCGATCCGCGGATGTTCCTCGAGCAGGCGGTCATCCGCCCCCGGCACATCGAGGTGCAGATCCTCGCCGACAAGACGGGCGAGACGGTGCACCTGTTCGAGCGGGACTGCTCGGTGCAGCGCCGCCACCAGAAGGTGGTCGAGATCGCTCCGGCTCCGAACCTCGACGACAGCATCCGCACTGCCTTGCACGGCTACGCTGTCGCCTTCGCCCGGTCGATCGGATACGAGAACGCGGGAACCGTCGAATTCCTCCTCGAGACCGCAGGTGAGCGCGCCGGTGAGGTCGTCTTCATCGAGATGAACCCGCGCATCCAGGTCGAGCACACGGTCACCGAGGAGGTGACCGACGTCGATCTCGTGCAGAGCCAGATGCGCATCGCCGCGGGTGCGAGCCTCGCAGAGCTCGGACTGCAACAGCGGAACCTCCACCTGCGCGGGGCGGCCCTGCAGTGCCGCATCACCACGGAGGACCCGACCCAGGGCTTCCGCCCCGACACCGGCAAGATCACCACGTACCGGTCGCCAGGCGGCGCCGGTGTGCGTCTCGACGGCGGAACCGTGCACCAGGGCGCGCAGATCAGTCCGCACTTCGACTCGATGCTGGCGAAGCTGACGTGCCGTGGCCGTGACTTCCCCGCTGCGGTCGCCCGTGCGCGACGTGCGCTGGCTGAATTCCGCATCCGCGGGGTGTCGACCAACATCCCCTTCCTGCAGGCGCTTCTCGACGACGAGTCCTTCGTGTCGGGCGACGTCAGCACGTCGTTCATCGACGAGCGGCCGCAGCTCTTGCGAGGGCGCGTGTCGAAGGACCGCGGCACGAAGATCCTCAACTGGCTCGTCGACGTCACCGTCAACAAGCCGCATGGCGCACGCCCCGGCGTCATCGACCCGGTGGCCAAGCTGCCGTCGATCGACCTCTCCTCCCCGCCTGCACCCGGCTCGCGTCAGCGCCTGTTGGAGCTCGGCCCCGAGGGCTTCGCCGCCGGCCTGCGCGCGCAGACCGCGCTCGCGATCACAGACACGACGTTCCGGGACGCGCACCAGTCGCTGCTTGCGACGCGCGTGCGCACCCGCGATCTCGTCGCGGTGGCACCGCACCTCGCACGCCTCACGCCGGGGCTGCTCTCCGTCGAGGCCTGGGGCGGCGCGACCTACGACGTCGCCCTGCGCTTCCTCGGCGAGGACCCGTGGGAGCGGCTCGACAAGCTCCGCGCGGCGTTGCCGAACATCGCGATCCAGATGCTGCTCCGCGGGCGGAACACGGTCGGCTACACGCCGTACCCGACCGAGGTGACTGAGGCCTTCGTCAGCGAGGCCGCGGCGAGCGGCGTCGACATCTTCCGCATCTTCGACGCCCTCAACGACGTCGAGCAGATGCGACCGGCGATCGACGCGGTGCGCGCCACCGGCACGGCCGTCGCCGAGGTCGCCCTGTGCTACACGGGTGACCTCCTGAACCCCGCAGAGGATCTGTACACGCTTGACTACTACCTGAGCCTGGCCGACCAGATCGTCGCCGCCGGTGCGCACATCCTTGCGATCAAGGACATGGCGGGGCTCCTGCGTCCGGCCGCGGCGGCGAAGCTCGTGACCGCGCTGCGTGAGCGATTCGATCTGCCGGTGCACCTGCACACGCACGACACCCCCGGCGGGCAGTTGGCGACACTGCTCGCCGCGAGCGCCGCCGGCGTCGACGCGGTGGATGCCGCCTCCGCACCGCTGTCCGGGACCACGAGCCAGCCCTCGCTGTCGTCGCTCGTGGCCGCGCTCGCACACACAGAGCGGGACAGCGGCATCGACCTCGACGGGGTGTCGGATCTCGAGCCGTACTGGGAGGCGGTGCGCCGCCAGTACGCGCCGTTCGAGTCGGGGCTTCCCGGACCCACGGGGCGCGTGTACCACCACGAGATCCCTGGCGGACAGCTGTCGAACCTGCGACAGCAGGCCAAGGCTCTCGGCCTCGCCGATGACTTCGAGCTCATCGAGGACATGTACGCGGCGGCGAACCGCATCCTCGGGCGCGTGCCGAAGGTCACGCCATCGTCGAAGGTCGTCGGCGATCTCGCCCTGCACCTCGCTGCCGTGAAGGCGGACCCCGCCGACTTCGAGGCCAACCCCGAGAAGTACGACGTGCCGGACTCGGTGGTCGGCTTCATGGCGGGGGAGCTCGGAGACCTGCCGGGCGGGTGGCCCGAGCCGTTCCGCTCGAAGGTGCTCGCCGGACGCTCGGTGCGCGCCGGTGTCACCGAGATCACGGCGGACGACGAAGCCGCACTCGCAGGAGACAGCACCTCGCGTCGCGCCCGGCTGAACCAGCTGCTGTTCCCGACCCCGACCCGCGAGTTCGCGCAGATGCGGGAGCTGTTCGGCGACCTGTCGGTGCTCGACACGAGCGACTACCTGTACGGACTCGTCCAGGGACAGGAGCACCTCGTCGAGATCGACAGGGGAGTGCAGCTCTACGTCGGGCTCGAGGCGATCGGCGACGCCGACGACAAGGGCATGCGAACGGTCATGACGACCCTCAACGGCCAGCTGCGCCCGGTGTTCGTGCGGGACCGCTCGGTCGCCGTGGTGGCCCACGAGGTCGAGAAGGCCGACACCTCGGTGACCGGCCAGATCGCCGCGCCGTTCTCGGGCGTGGTGACGCTCAAGGCCGAGGTCGGCGACACCGTCCGCGCCGGGGAGCCGGTCGCGTCGATCGAGGCGATGAAGATGGAGGCGGCGATCACCGCCCCCGTCGACGGCGTCGTCGAACGACTGGCGATCGGGCGCACCCAGCAGGTGGATGCCGGAGATCTTTTGGTCGTGGTCCGCCCCTCGCACTAATCTTGTGCGGGCGAGAGGCGCATTCCCATGCGCCCTCGCCCGCATGCGCTGGGGAGAGAGATCATGAGCACCAAAAAGCCCGAAGAACCCGCCGAAGACGAGTCGAGGGGGATGCTCGATGACGCCGCATCTCTCGACACCACGAGCCTCGGCATCATTCTCACGCACACCGCCCAGGTGAACGTCATCCTCCCGCAGGAGGTCGACGAGGACCTCGACGACGAGGCTGTCGTCGAGGGAGAGGTGGTCGACGTCGACCTCGAGGACGTCGTTCTCGAACCCGCACGGGTGCAGAGCAGCGATGAGACGGATGCTGTCGGGACGGATGCTGTCGAGACGGATGCTGTCGAGACGGATGGCGTTGTCGACGACGACGATCCTGTCGATGTCGATGTCGATGTCGATGTCGATGTCGAGGACGAGCCGGATGTCGCAGTCGAGGATCGTGCAGAGGACCTGATCACGGACGAGCCGGCCGCTGCTCTCCTCGAGACGGCGAGTGGCGAGGACGAAGCCATCCCCGGCGAGCTGGAGGCGATCGCAGGAGTCGACTCCGTCGAGGCCTCCGATCGCGGGCGCACTGAGGCGACCGCTGCTCTCGAGTCGATCGTCATCGAGTTGCCGCAGGAGGAGGTCGTCGAGCCGGAGGACGAGGTCGTCGAGCCGGAGGACGAGTCCGAGCCTGACGTCGCCGTGGCAGCGACCGTCGAGCCTGAGCCTGAGCCTGAGCCTGAGCCTGAGCCTGAGCCTGAGCCTGAGCCTGAGCCTGAGCCTGAGCCTGAGCCTGAGCCTGTCGAGTCCCGCATCGAGGTATCCGCCGAATCGGATCCGGCGCCGGCCACCATCGAGCCGGAGCCTGCTCCCGCGGCGTCCGTCGAGCCGCGGCCCGAACCCGTCGCGGTCGAGGCTGTGCCGGTCGTGGCTGAGCCTGCACCGATCGCCGTCACGCCTGAGCCGGTTGCGGGCTCGGCTCCGACCGCGATCCCGGATGACGCTCCCGTCGACTCGTCGAAGTCCGAGACCGCTTCGAGCTCGCCGGCCACTTCGCCCATCCGCATCCGTTCCCGAAAGGCGCAGGCGGCTACGGCATCCGAAGGCCGTACCTCGCGCGCAGATGCCGTGAAGGAGAAGACGACGACGCAGCCGACACCCTCCTCGCGTCGGATCGACGAGCTCGGAGACGCTTCCCGCGAGAGCGCGGACCTCCTCACCGCCGATCGA
Organism: Microbacterium sp. ZW T5_45; assembly: GCF_044987415.1. Classification (NCBI taxonomy): domain Bacteria; kingdom Bacillati; phylum Actinomycetota; class Actinomycetes; order Micrococcales; family Microbacteriaceae; genus Microbacterium; species Microbacterium sp. ZW T5_45. The sequence goes on from NZ_JBJDRJ010000006.1 coordinate 69,635, forward strand.
CTGCTCGACCCGAGCCGGTTGACCAAGCCCGAACCCGAGGGGGCGTGGAGCCACTTCCTCTACACGGTCTCCGGACACCGCATCAACATCGGCGACGGCCGACGGGCGAGGGAGCGCAAGGCGCTGACGGCGCGGATCGCGGCGCCCCTGCCGGGAGGTGCGAAGTTCGTGCCCGTGCTCTCTCGTAAGGGCGGGGTGGGCAAGACCGCGGTCACCGCGCTGCTCGGGATGGCTCTCGCCGATGCCCGCGAGGACCGTGTCATCGCCGTCGACGCCAACCCCGACCGTGGCACCCTGGCCGATCGGGTGGCCCGCGGCCACCACACGAAATCGATCCGTGACCTCGCGCGCATCCACGATGAGGTCCGCGGCTATCACGACATCTCCGCCATCGTGGCGCGGGATGCGACTCGACTCGACGTGCTGGCGTCGGACTCCGATCCCCGTATCGCCGAGGCGTTCGGCGACATCGACTATCGAGACGTCGCGGAGGTCGCCGCGCACTACTACTCGCTCGTGCTGACCGACACCGGCACCGGCATCGTGCACTCCGTGATGGCGGCGGCTCTGGGGTTGGCCGACCAGATGGTCATCGTCTCGGGGCTCAGCGTCGATGAGGCGCGCCTGGCATCCGAAACGCTCACGTGGCTCGAGACCAACGGCTTCGCGGAGCAGGCTCACGACGCGATCGTCGTGCTCAACCAGTCGACGCCGGGAACGCCTCTCGTCCGGCTGAACGAGCTCGAGTCGCACTTCGCGACGAGGGCGAGGAAAGTCGTGCGGATGCCGTACGACCCGCAGATCGCAGGGGGTGGGACCATCGAGTTCGCCGCCCTGCAGCCGGAGACGCGTATCGCGGCGCGTGAGCTCGCCGCGCTGCTCGTCGAAGGCCTTCGAGTGAAGGTGGCCTGATGACCGTCCGTGAGATACGAGTGTTCGGCGATCCCGTGCTGCGCACGGTCTGTGCACCGATCGAGAAGATCGACGACGGAGTGCGGGCGCTCGTGACCGATCTCGTGGAGACCGTGGAACTCCCCGGCCGTGCCGGCGTCGCCGCCCCGCAGATCGGTGTGGCGCTCCGAGCGTTCAGCTACAACATCGACGGAGACATCGGTTACGTTCTGAACCCGGTGCTGACCGAGGTTCGCGGCGAGCCTGTGCCGACGGGGGAGGGCTGTCTCTCGGTTCCGGGCCTCTGGCACGATGCCCTCCGTCATCCCTGGGCACGTGTCGAGGGCATCGATCTCGACGGCGAACCGATCGTGCTCGAGGGCGACGGTCTCCTCGCGCAGGCGCTGCAGCACGAGACCGACCATCTCGACGGCAAACTCTATCTGACCCGGCTCGCGCCGGAGACCCGCAAGATCGCGATGCGCGAGGTGCGCGAGAGCTCCTGGTTCTGAGCACGGATACGAGGAAGGCCCCGCCGATCGGCGGGGCCTTCCTCGTAGAGGGCGAGATCGGAGCGGTCAGCCGCCGATCGAGACGTTCGTCGTCGTGACGGGCTCGTCGTAGATCGCCGCGATCTCGTCGGCGAAGTCGCTCATGATGACATTGCGCTTGATCGACAGCTTCGGGGTCAGATGTCCCGACGCCTCGGTCCACTCGGAATCGAGGATGGTGAACTTGCGGATGGACTCCGCGCGCGACACCCTGGTGTTCGCCGCATCCACGGCCTTCTGAACCTCGGCCCGAACGGCGGCGTTCTTCGCCGCATCCGCCAGAGTCATGTCGGCGGGGAGACCGTTGTTGGCCAACCACGTCGGCAGCATCTCGGAGTCGAGAGTGACGAGTGCGGAGATGAACGGACGCTGGTCGCCGACGACGACGACCTGACCGACGATCGGGTTCGCGCGGATCGGGTCCTCGAGCGCTGCGGGGGCGACGTTCTTGCCGCCGGCCGTGACGATGATCTCCTTCTTGCGACCCGTGATCGTCAGGAAGCCTTCGGAGTCGAAGCTGCCGATGTCGCCGGTGCGGAACCAGCCTCCGTCGCTGAAGGCCTCCGCTGTGGCTTCGGGGTTGTTCCAGTACTCCTTGAACACGTTGATGCCGCGGACCTCGATCTCGCCGTCGTCGGCGAGGCGGACGCCGACGCCGGGCAGCGCGGGACCCACCGTGCCGATCTTCGACTTGTCCGCGAGGTTCACCGTGGCAGGGGCGGTGGTCTCGGTGAGGCCGTAGCCCTCGAGGATCACGACGCCGAGGCTGTGGAAGAAGTGTCCGAGACGCGGACCGAGCGGGGCGGAGCCGGACACCGCGTACGTGACACGGCCGCCCATGGCCTCACGCAGCTTGCCGTAGACGAGCTTGTTGAACAGGGCGAACTTCAGCTTCATGCCGAAGGGGATCGGCTTGCCCGCCTCCAGCAGCTTCGAATGCTCGATCGCGACATCCGCGGCAGCGCGGAAGATCTTGCCCTTGCCGCCGGCTTCCGCCTTCTGCTCGGCCGAGTTGTAGACCTTCTCGAACACGCGAGGGACCGCGAGCAGGAAGGTCGGCTTGAAGGAGCCGAGCGCCGGCAGCAGCTGACGCGTGTCGGGCTGGTGGCCTGTTCGCACACCCGCGTGCACATCGAGGATCGAGATGAACCGGGCGAACACGTGCGCCGTGGTGATGAACAGCAGCGTCGACGCTCCGGGCACGCGCACGACCTCATTCAGCGAGACAGCCGCGTTGCGGGCGAGCTCGACGAAGTTGCTGTGCGTCAACACGCAGCCCTTCGGGCGGCCCGTCGAGCCAGACGTGTAGATGAGCGTGGCGATGTCGCTGCCGACGGCGAGCTTGCGGCGTCGCTGGATCTCGTCGTCCGCGATCGACGAGCCCTGCGCGGTGAGTGTGTCGATCGCCCCGAGGTGCATCTGCCAGATCTCGCGGATCAGGGGCAGATCCCCGCGGACCTCATCCACGCGGGAGAAGTGCTCGGCGGACTCGACGATGAGTGCGACCGCGCCGGAGTCCTCGAGGATCCACTGGATCTGCGAGGGGGAGCTCGTTTCGTAGATCGGCACCATCACGGCACCGGCATAGAACAGGGCGAAGTCGACCAGGGTCCACTCGTACGTGGTTCGGGCGAGGAAGCCGACCTTGTCGCCGGGCTGGATGCCGCCGGCGGCGAAGCCCTTGGCCAGCGCGATCACGGCCGTCTCGAAATCGGCGGCGGAGATGTCGCGCCAGGATTCTCCGTCCGGCACGGCGAACAACGCCAGATTCGGAGTGTCCTTCACCCGTTCGGCGAGGATGTCCGAGATGTTGGCGTTCGGATCGGCGGGGACGACGGCGGGGACTTCGAACTGGACCACGGCAGCTCCTTCGGTACCGGTCGGGCTGTGTCTTTCCCCGAGTCTAGGGCATGGCACTGGATTCCACTCAAGGTGGAACTGGGTCGCGAGGCCGAACGGCGGGCTGTCCCGGCGCTAGACTGCACCCGATGTTCTACTGGCTGATGAAATACGTCGTGATCGGCCCCGTGGTCAAGGCCGTCTTCCGACCGTGGGTGGTCGGCCGCGGAAACGTGCCGCGAAACGGCGCGGCGATCCTGGCCAGCAACCATCTCTCGTTCGCCGACTCGATCTTCCTGCCCCTGATGCTCGATCGCCCAGTGTCCTTCCTCGCCAAGAGCGACTACTTCACCGGACGAGGCATCAAAGGCTGGGCGACGAAGTTCTTCATGAAGGCCACGGGGCAGCTTCCGATCGACCGCTCCGGCGGGAAGGCGTCGGAGGCATCGTTGAACACCGGCCTGCAGGTGCTTGGACGGGGAGACCTGCTCGGCATCTACCCGGAGGGAACGCGCAGTCCCGACGGCAAGCTGTACCGCGGGCGCACCGGCATCGCGCGCATGGCGCTCGAGGCGAAGGTCCCGGTGATCCCGGTGGTGATGGTCGACACGGACACGGCGATGCCGATCGGGCAGCGCATCCCGAACATCATGCGCGTCGGCATCGTCATCGGTGAACCCCTGGACTTCTCCCGCTACGAGGGCATGGAGAACGATCGGTACATCCTCCGATCGGTCACCGACGAGATCATGGTGGCGCTGCAGCGACTGGGGGAGCAGGAGTACGAAGACGTCTACGCGTCGACCGTGAAGGACCGCCTTCCGGCCGCCGCCGCACGACGTCCCTGAGCGCCGCCGACCACTAGGCTGGTGGGCATGCTCCCGCACCACACCGACGCACTCGACGCGTGGCGTTCGCTCCCGATCAAGCAGCAGCCGCAGTGGCCCGACGCAGAGCGCGTCGCAGAGGTCTCGCGCCAGATCGCGTCCCTCCCACCGCTGGTCTTCGCCGGCGAGGTCGACAACCTCCGCGATCGACTCGCCCGTGCGGCATCCGGTCAGGCGTTCCTTCTCCAGGGCGGCGACTGCGCCGAGACGTTCGCCGGAGCCACTGCCGAGCAGATCCGCAACCGCATCAAGACCGTGCTGCAGATGGCCGTGGTGCTCACGTACGGCGCGTCCATGCCGGTCGTGAAGATGGGGCGCATGGCAGGGCAGTTCGCCAAGCCGCGCTCGAGCGATACCGAGACCCGTGGCGACGTCACGCTTCCCGCCTACCGGGGCGACATCGTCAACGGCTACGACTTCACCGAAGGATCGCGCCAGGCCGATCCCGGCCGGCTGCTGCAGGGATACCACACCGCGGCCTCGACGCTGAACCTCATCCGCGCCTTCACCCAGGGCGGGTTCGCCGACCTCCGCGAGGTGCACTCGTGGAACCGAGGCTTCGCGCAGAACCCGGCCAACCAGCGCTACGAGCGCATGGCGGTCGAGATCGACCGCGCCATCAAGTTCATGGAGGCCGCTGGGGCCGACTTCGACGAGCTCAAGCGCGTCGAGTTCTTCACCGGTCACGAGGGTCTGCTCATGGACTACGAGCGCCCGATGACCCGTATCGACTCGCGGACGGACACGCCGTACAACACCTCGGCGCACTTCCTCTGGGTCGGCGAGCGCACGCGTGAGCTCGACGGTGCGCACATCGACTACTTCTCGAAGATCCGCAACCCCATCGGCGTCAAGCTGGGGCCGACGACCACTCCCGAGACGGCCCTCGCCCTCATCGACAAGCTCGACCCCGAGCGCGAGCCGGGTCGGCTGACCTTCATCACGCGCATGGGGGCGGGCAAGATCCGCGACGCCCTGCCGCCGCTGCTCGAAGCGGTACGCGACTCGGGTGCCACTCCGCTGTGGGTCACCGACCCCATGCACGGCAACGGGATCACGACGCCGACCGGTTACAAGACCCGTCGTTTCGACGATGTCGTCGACGAGGTCCGCGGATTCTTCGAAGCCCACCGAGCGGTGGGCACGTTCCCCGGCGGCATCCACGTCGAGCTCACCGGCGATGACGTGACCGAGTGCCTCGGCGGCTCGGAGCACATCGACGAGGCAGCGCTCGCGACGCGCTACGAGAGCCTGTGCGACCCGCGCCTGAATCACATGCAGTCGCTGGAGCTCGCGTTCCTCGTGGCCGAGGAGCTCGAGAAGCGCTGACGAGACCGTCGTCGCACGAAGCCCGTCCCCGAGTGGGGCGGGCTTCGTCGTTCATCGGCGGGGGCGGCGCCGAGCCCGGCTCATCGGATGCCGGATACCGGATGCCGGAACCCAAAAGTCGGGCGTCCCGCTCCGGCGATCAGAAGATCAGAACGGGCTGCTGCGGATCTGGAGCGTGATCTGGGTGCCGAGGCGGCGCATCGCGCCCTCGGACGGATCCGTGCCGGTGACCTCGGTGAAGGAATCGGGGAATGCCGACCACAGTCCGTTCCAAGTCGGCTCGAAGCCGGCATCCCGCAGCTTCGCCGCCGCTTCGTCCCTCGTCATGCCGGAGACGTCGGGCACCTCGTAGAGCTGCGGGCCCTTCGACACGATGAGCGTGACGACATCGCCCGGCTGCCACGGGCCTTCCTCAGCGCGATCGGCGATCGCGATGACCTGGCCCTCGGCGAAATCATCACTGAACTGCTCGGTGCGCTCCGAGTTCACTTCCAGACGCTTCGCGTTCAGGGTGTCGGTCGCCTGACCGACGGTCATTCCGCTCACATCCGGCACCTCGCCGAGCGATACCTGCACGACCGCCGAGTCGTCCTCGAACACGTCACAGCCGTCGCCACAGGCGTACGGGTCGCCGCCGGCGCGTGGCGTGATGCGCACGTTCAGCACCGATCCCTCTGGGACGTCCGAGGAGAAGTACTCCTCGTCGTCGCCGATGTTCACCGCGGCCGTCGTCAGTATCGTCCGCACGTCGTCGGCGGTCCTCCCCGCGAGGGCTTCGAGCGTGTGCGATGCGGGGCCGTCGGAGATGACGACGGTCACCTCGGAGCCCTTGTCACGACGCTGACCAGGGGCGGGGTCCGAACGGATCGCCAGGCCCGCATCGACGTCGATCGAGTTCTCGTGGGCCTCGACGGCGACGAGATCGTGCTCCGCTAGCTGCGCCTGCGCGGTCGCGAAGTCGACTCCGACCACATCGGGGACGGCGACCAGCGATCCGGGGCCGGAGCCGAACCACCACCCGACTCCGCCGGCGACGGTCGCCAGGAGGAGGACGAGAGTGAGCAGGAGTGCGCCGCGCGCACGGCGACGCGACGATCGCCGGCGCAGGAGCGTGGCGTTGTCGACGACCCGTGGTGCGGTGCCGGTGGCGTCCGGCACTGGAAGGGTCCCCGGCATGACCTTCGTGAGGTCGTTCGAATCCGCCTGGGACCGCGATGCGGGTGCCGTGCTGGCTGCCGCGGGGGAGACGCCGATCTCGCGCTCGATCTCGCGCAGTCGATCGAGCATCTGCTTCGCATCGTCCGGGCGTTCGTCCGGCGACTTCTCGGTCGCCCAGAGCACCAGTTCGTCGAGCTGCTCCGGAACGCCCGGGTTGCGCGCACTGGGTCGCGGCACGGACTCGGTGGCGTGCTGGAACGCGATCTGCATGGGCTGCTCGCCCTTGTACGGCTGCTCGCCGACGAGCATCTCGTAGAGCATGATGCCGAGGGCGTAGATGTCGCTGCGCGCGTCTGCGGTTCCGCGGGTGACGAGCTCTGGGGCAAGGTAGGCGATGGTTCCCAGCAGCTGCTGGCCGGTCGCGGTGTTCGCCGTCGTCGCCCTGGCGAGGCCGAAGTCGCCGATCTTGATGCGGCCGTCCTCGGCGAGCAGGACGTTCTCGGGCTTGACATCGCGGTGCACGATGCCGGCGCGGTGCGCGGCGGAGAGGCCGGACAGCACAGCATCCATGATCGTGATGGTCTGCGAGATCGTGAGGCGCTTCTGCTCGCGGAGGAGCTCGCGCAGCGTGATGCCGGGCAGGTACTCCATGACGAGGTAGGCGAGTTCGCCGTCCTGCCCCTGATCGAACACGTTGACCACGTGCGGGTCGGCGAGCCGCGCAGCGGCGCGGGCCTCCTGGATGAACCGGCTCTGGAAGGCGGAGTCATCGCTGAGGTGCGCGTGCATGACCTTGAGCGCGATCCGCCGCTCGAGGCGGAGGTCGGTCGCGACGTAGACCGTCGCCATGCCGCCGCGTGCGATCCGAGCCCGGACGCGGTACCGACCGTCGACAAGCCGCCCGATGAGGGGGTCGGCCTGCTGATTGGTCGTCACGTCAAGATTCTATTGATCGCAGCCTGAAAGCCTCGGCAACGGCTCGCCCCTGACGGGTGCGGGTTTGCCGGGACCGTCACGACAGCTGTGCCAGCCACCGCATGGCCTGCGACTCCCACCGCCCGTAGATGTCCGGATACCCGGAGATCTGCACGGCCTGGGCCGCCGCCGAGAAAGGGAGCTGCTCCCAGCCGGTGATGTCGAGAAGGCCGCGGGTCTGGGAGCCGTCGGGATCGCCGACGCCGCCGAAGAAGACGCGGATGCTGCGATCGGCGTCGAGGATCTGCTCGGGAGTTCCCCAGCCGGTGCTGGGGCGCTGCTGGAACAGGCCGAGGGAGTCGCGATCGCCGTGCGCGACGTTGCGCAGACTGGATTCGGCCATGGCCGTGGCCAGAGCGATCGCGATGCCGCGATCCCCGACGCCCCGCTCTCGACCGATGCGGATGATGAGGGCGGCGTTCGATCGCTGTTCGGCGTCGAGGTCGGCAGACAGCTGATCGGTCCCGGCGACCGGCGCCGCCACACGGATGCTCTGGCCGGGGTAGATGATCGACGAGCCGTCTAGGCCGTTCCACGAATACAGCGAGTCGAGGGTGACGCCGTGGGTGCGTGCGATGCCGAACAGCGTCTCTCCGGCGACGACGACGTGCGCGGCGTCGGACTCGTCGGAGGCTGAGGCGTCCGACACGGGCGAACTCGTCGCGGCGGGCGCGATGGCAGCACCCACTCCGATCGTGAGGGTCTGCCCTGGTCGGATGATCGAGTCGCGGGTGAGTCCGTTGGCGGAGAGGACGGCATCCACCGTGGTCGAGTGGCGCTGTGCGATGTCCCAGACGGTGTCGCCCGATCGCACGGTGTACGTGGTCGCGGCGTCCGCGCCGGTGGTCGGGGTCCGAGCCGGGAGAGCGCCGCCTCCGACGGCGGTGGGGCGGGGCGCATCGACCCGCGCTTCCACCGGGTGGGATGCCGACGCTGATGCCGGGGGAGCGGCGAGGGTGCCGGCGAGCGCGCCGATGGCGGCAGCCGCGGGTACTCCGATCCGCAGGCCACGCGCTTGTCCGGCGATCTTCGGTCTCATGGAAGCCCCCTGGTTCGGCGTCCATCCACGCTCGCATGTGAGGAAACAGATGTCAATCAGAGTGGCTGGAGTGACAGATGTGACAGGTGTGAAAATGCGCCCTGCGGGCGGAGATGAGATAGTTGCATCGTGTCTGCAACAGGAAACACCGAGATCGCCGCCTCCGACTGGCTGACCCTGCCCGACCTCGTCGAGGTCCTGGACGAGTCCCTCGGACGGGTACGCCGACTGATCGATGAGCACTACCTCGTCGGGTCCAAGCGCAGCGGTGTGTTCGCGGTGCCTGCCGTCTTCATCGTGGATGGACATCCGCTGCCGTCGCTGCGCGGAACGGTCATCGCGCTGCAGGACGCCGGGTTCAGCGACGACGAGCTGATCGACTGGCTGCTGGGGGAGGACGACACGCTGGGGCGATCGCCGATCGCCGCGCTGCTCGCCGGGCACAAGAGCGAGGTCCGTCGGCTCGCGCGCACCCTCGCCTGATCAGGCGGATCGGATCGTCGCGGCGGTCGCGAGCTCGCGCAGCGCGCCGACAGCATCCTCGTCGAGCGACGCACCGCTGAGAGCGCGGTCGGCACTGGCGGCGTAGTCGTCGATCATCGCCTCCAGCCGAGCGAGCGCTCCGGACCCGTCGATCATCGTCTGCAGCGCGGCCACCTGCTCCGAGGCGAGTCCGGGGTCGCCGAGCATCCGGTCGAAGGCGGTGCGCGATGGGGCATCCAGTGTCTGCCGCGTCAGCGCGACGAGAGCCGTGCGCTTGCCCTCGCGGAGGTCGTCGCCGGCGGGCTTGCCCGTCCGCGACTCATCGCCGAAGACGCCGAGCACGTCGTCTCGCAGCTGGAAGGCCATCCCGACCGGATGGCCGAACCGGCGGAGTGCGCGCAGCTGTCCGTCGTCGGCGCCTGCAAAGGCCGCGCCGAGGACGAGGGGCTGCTCGATGCTGTATCTCGCGGACTTCAACGAGGCGATGCGCAGCGCACGATCGAGATGGGACTCGGGGTCGTTCACGCTCCATGCCGACTCCTCGGCGATGTCCAGGTACTGGCCGACCGTGACGTCACGGCGCATGCGGCCGTACTCGCGGCGGACCACCTGCGCATGCTCCTCATCGCGCAGAGCCTCCTCGAGCAGATCGTCGCTCCAGGCCACGAGGAGGTCTCCGAGCAGGATCGCCGCTGAGCGTCCGAACGACGCCGGATCCCCGGTCCAGCCCGCGTCGATGTGCGCGCGTTCGAGGAGTCGGTGCGCGGAGGGGCGTCCGCGGCGGGTGTCGGAGTTGTCGATGATGTCGTCGTGAACGAGCGCCGCGGACTGGAAGATCTCCAGCGCCGCGCACACATCCCAGAGGGCCGTCGTCTCGGTTGCACGGGGGTCACGGACGCGCGCGACCGCGCGCCAGCCGGTATGGCAGAAGCGTGCGCGCAGTCTCTTGCCGCCGACGAGCGTGGCTGCGGCGGCATCGATCATCGCCGCGGCGTCCTCGCCGTAGTCCGACGCTTCCGACCTCCTGGTCTCGAGGAACTTCTCGAGGCGGGCGGCGACGGCTTCGGAGACGGCGGGGGCGGACGACACGACTCCCAGCATACGTAAAGGGAATCCAGGGCCGAACGGCTACCCGATGCGGATCGCGCGCGCGTAGAATGATCGGAAGATACCCGAGGGGGACGAAATGCCACTCTCCGAACAGGAGCAGCGTCTGCTCGATGAGATGGAACGCCATCTCCTCCACAACGACGCAGACGTCGTCAGCGCGCCGAACGGCGAACGAACGCTGAGCTATCGAAATCTCGTCTATGGAGCACTGCTCCTGCTCGCCGGCGTCGGCGGACTGGTCGTCGGAGTCGTGCTCGGAGACGTCTGGGGAATCGTCGTCGGGGTCGTGGCCTTCGCGGCCATGCTCGGCGGTGTGATGGTCGCCGTCACCCCCGTTCGTCGCTCGGCCGCCGCTCCTCCCCGCGAGAAGGCGAGCGCTCGCCAGACCCAGAAGTCGGGGTCGTTCATGGACCGCATGAACGACAGGTGGGATCGCCGCCAAGACGGTCACTGACCGCACACATCTCGAAAGGCCCGGATGCATCGCATCCGGGCCTTTTTGCTGTCCCTGCTACGTCACCCTCCTCCATTTTCCCTCCACTCGGCCTCCACCGCGGATTTCCCCGGAATTCCGGGCGTCACGGCGAGTGCTGATCACCGCCGATGAGCATGCCACCGAGATTTCCATAGGTTTGTGGAGTGAAGTGGAGTAAAGTGGGGCGCACCTCGAGTTGGCCGGACGTAGAGGGGGTGATGGCTGATGCTGCTGGGAACGCATTCTCCGAAGTTGGACGACAAGGGGAGGGTCATCCTCCCTGCGAAGTTCCGCGAGGACCTCGGCAGCGGAATCGTCGTCACTCGAGGTCAGGACCGATGCCTCTACGTCTTCAGTACGGCCGAGTTCGAGGTCGTGCACGAGAAGCTCCGTCAGGCGCCGCTCGCGAACAAGCAGGCGCGTGACTTCATGCGCATGTTCCTCTCCGGTGCCAGTGCGGAGATGCCCGACAGCCAGAACCGCATCACCATCCCGCAGCATCTCCGGCAGTACGCCGGGCTCCAGAAGGAGCTCGTCGTCACGGGTGTCGGCGCCCACGCCGAGATCTGGGACGCCCAGAGCTGGAACGACTACCTCGCCGCCGGCGAGGAGACCTACGCAGACCTGGAGCAGGAGGTGATCCCGGGACTCTTCTGACCTGCGGTTGTGATGCCCCGCCGCTCCTGCCCCGACGCCACTTCCCCGGCGCCGGGTCGAGAAGCGGAGGGGGATCAGAACCGAAGGTCGCACCCGAGAAAGATCATGAACCTCCGAGACATCCACACCCCCGTCCTGCTCGATCGATGCGTCGAGCTGCTCGCTCCTGCCCTCCAGGCGGACGGAGCGGTGCTCGTCGATGCGACGCTCGGCATGGGCGGGCACTCCGAGGCGCTGCTCGAGCGATTCCCGAACATCCGCCTCGTCGGGCTCGACCGCGACACCGACGCCCTCCGCATCGCGGGGGAGCGATTGGCGCGCTTCCGCGATCGCATCACCCTCGTGCATACGGTGTACGACGAGATCGGACTGCACGCGCAGGGCGCCGCCGGCATCCTCTTCGACCTGGGCGTCTCGTCCCTGCAGCTCGACGAGGCGGAGCGTGGTTTCGCGTACTCCAAGGATGCGCCGCTCGACATGCGGATGGATCAGACGAAGGGCGTCACCGCCGCGGAGGTCATCGCGACGTACAGCGAGGGCAATCTCCGTCGGATCTTCGAGCGCTACGGCGAGGAGAAGCTCGCCGGACGCTATGCGCGATTCATCATCGATGCCCGCCAGAAGGCGCCGATCACGCGGTCGGGTGAACTCGTAGACATCCTCATCGCCGCGACCCCGGCTGCAGCCCAGCGCGCAGGACACCCGGCGAAGCGGGTGTTCCAGGCCCTGCGCATCGAGGTCAACGCCGAGCTCAACGTGCTCGCCGACGCGATCCCCGCCGCCATGGATGCTCTGAGCGTCGGTGGGCGGATCGTCGTGATGTCCTACCAATCGCTCGAGGACCGACTTGTCAAGCAGGCGTTCGCCGCTGGCGCCGCGTCGACCGCCCCGAAGGGGCTGCCCGTGGAGCTTCCGGAGCATGCGCCGAAGTTCCGCATCCTCACACGCGGTGCGGAGCTCGCCGATGACGATGAGCGCGCGCGCAACCCGCGGGCGATCCCCGTCCGCCTGCGCGCCGCAGAGAAGATCAGGGAGAGCGCATGAGCCTGAACGCAGCGGTCCACGCCCCGCGGATCACTCCGACGTCGGTGACTGCGCCGTCCCGTCCCCGTCTCGAAGCGGTCCCCGCCGCCGCGCCGCGTCGGCGACCGAAGCTCGTCTACGCGCTCGTCGCATTGGCGGGCGCGGTCGCGATCGGTGCCGCGCAGATCGGACTGTCACTCGCGATCACGCAGGATTCGTACACCCTCGCGTCGCTCACCGCGCAACAGCATGAACTCGATCTGCAGAGCCAAGCCCTGCAAGAGGAGCTCACCGGCACCAGCTCGCCGCAGGCCCTCGCGACGAGCGCCGCGGGGCTCGGCATGATCGTCGCCGGATCTCCGTCGTACCTGAGGCTGAGTGATGGATCGGTGCTCGGCAGCGGTGCTGGATCGGGATCAACGTCGACGGTCGACCCGAACGGCACGGGCGCGGTCAGCAATTCGCTGCTCGTTCCCCCTGCTGCCGCTGACGCGAACGACGCGCCGGTGACGGAGCAACCGACGCCGGAGGCGGAGCAGCTGCCGCCGGCGATCACCGATGGACTGCCCAGCCCCACCACGCACTGACCCCGACCCATCCGACGGAGACGATCCCCATGACGACACGAGCCACCCGGAGTCCCCGGCGACGCACCGTCGTCGCACTGGCGGTCATCCTGTCGATCCTCGCGGCCTTCATCGTGCGGCTCGTCGACATCCAGGTCGTGAACGCCGACGAGCACGTCAACGAGTCGCTCAACTACCTCAGCGGTGGGAAGACCATAGCCGGGCAGCGCGGCACCATCGTGGATGCCGACGGCACAGTGCTCGCGGAGAGCGTCACGGTGTACGACGCCCAGCTCAGCCCGCAGGTGATCCGGCTCACCGAGGAGAACGAGAAGAACCCCCCGAAGCTGCCCTGGGCCGAGGCGTCCACCCGCATCGCGGAGATCGCCGGCCTCGACGCCGACACCCTGCGTGCGGACGTCGCCGCGGCGCTGGCGGAGAACCCCGACTCGCAGTATCTGTTCCTGAAGAAGGGGCTCACCACCGAGCAGTACATCGAGCTGAAGGACCTCGGGGTGACGTCGTACCTGAGCATGCAGCCGCGCGAGGAGCGGGTGTACCCGAACGGTGCGGTCGCGGCGAACCTCGTGGGCTACCTCAACGGCGCTGGCGATGCCCAGACCGGTGTCGAGCAGATGGCGCAGAAGTGCCTTGCACCGACCGACGGAGAGATCAGCTACCGCTCGGGTGAGGGCGGGGTCGTGATCCCCGGCAGCGAGCGCACCGTGCCCGCCGTTGACGGCGGGACCGTGCAGCTCACGATCAACAGCGACCTGAACTGGTACCTGCAGCAGATGATCGCCGAGGAGGCGCAGATCCAGGGGGCCCAGGGCGGCACCGTCACAGTCGTCGAGGTGAAGACCGGGAAGATCAGGGCGGCCGCCGAGTGGCCGACCTACGACCCCAACGACCTCGACGCGACGGACCCGAACACGTGGACCAGCAAGCTCTTCAGCTATCCGTTCGAACCGGGGTCGACCTTCAAGGCGATCACCGCCGCCGCGGTCATGGAGAACGCGGGCGTCACGCCGACCAGCCCGACGGTGAGCGCATCGTCCCGCGAGAACTTCCCGAACGGCGCCGTCATCAACGACGCCTTCTCGCACCCGACGTACAACTACACGCTGGCCGGAGCCCTGATCGACTCGTCCAACGTGGCGCTGTCGAAGTTCGGCACCATGGTCAGCCCTGACGTGCGATACGACTATCTCCAGAGGTTCGGCGTCGGCACGCCCACGATCGGGTTCCCGGCTGAGGCATCAGGTGACCTCCACCCGACGAGCGACTGGGACAACCAGTCCCTGTACACGACCACGTTCGGCCAGTACTTCACGGTGACCGCACCGCAGGTCGCCGGCGCGTACCAGGCGATCGCGAACGGCGGCGAGAAGATCGACCTGTCCCTGATCGAGTCGTGCACGGATGCCGACGGCACGGTGCACGAGTCGCCGGCACCCGAGCACGAGCAGATCATCCAGCAGTCCACGGCATCCGATCTCATGCGCATGCTCGAGAACGTGGCCGTGCAGGGCGGCAACGCCGAGCGGATCGAGGTCCCGGGGTACCGGATCACGAGCAAGACAGGTACCGCGCAGATCCCCGACGGCAACGGCGGATACAAGTCCGGCGTGTATTACACGAGCATGGTGGGCGTCGCTCCCGTCGACGACCCCCAGTACGTCGTGATGGTCACGCTCGACCAGCCGACTAGAGTTACATCGTCCGCCGCGACGGCCACCGCCTTCCAGAAGGCGATGACGCAGGTCCTGAAGACCTACCGCGTCCAGCCCTCGACCGTCCCCATGGACGACCTTCTTCCCAAGTTCAACTAGCCGGCGCCCCGACGCCGCGCCTGGAGATGTCATGATCGCCCTGTCGCTCGCTGAGATCGCCGCCGTCCTCGGTGGTGAGCTGCGCCTCGCCGGAACCGATTCGGCGGATACCGTCGTCGACGGCGTCGTGGACACCGATTCCCGGAACATGTCGTCCGGATCGGTGTTCGTCGCCAAGCCCGGAGCGGAGACCGACGGACACCGTTTCGTCGGTGCCGCGGCGCAGGCCGGAGCCGCCCTCGCGATCGTGGAGCATCCCGTCGACGTGTCGATCTCGCAGATCGTCGTGCCGGATGCCGTCGCTGCGCTGGCCGACCTCGCCCGAGAGGTCGTCTCCCGGGTGCGGGCCGGCGGTCGCCTCAAGATCGTCGGCATCACGGGTTCCAACGGCAAGACCACGACGAAGAACTTCCTCGCACGCATCCTCGCCGACGAGGGCGAGACTGTCGCCCCGATCAACTCGTACAACAACGAGGTCGGCGCTCCGGTCACGATGCTGCGGTTGACGCACGACACGCGGTACCTCGTCAGCGAGTTCGGCGCGGACGGCCCCGGAAGCATCGCCCGTCTCGCCGGCCTGGTCGAGCCGGATGTGGCGGTCGTGCTCATGGTCGGATTGGCGCACGCGGGCGGGTTCGGCGGAATCGAGGCGACGGCCAAGGCGAAGTCCGAGCTCGTCGCCGCGGCGCTCCCGTCGGGAACCGCCGTGCTGAACGTCGACGACCCGCGTGTCGCCGCGATGCGCGAGATCGCGGACTCCCGGGGAATGACGGTCGTCGGATTCGGCCAGTCGACCGCGGCCAATGTCCGCGCCCACGACCTCGTCGTCTCCGCCTCCGGCACGACGAGCGTGATCGAGGTCGCCGGCGAGCGGTATCCGCTGCGTCTGCGCGTGCTCGGCGCCCACCACGTGAACAACGCCCTCGCCGCGATCGCCGCGGCCGGAGTGCTCGGCGTCGCACCGGCGGACGCGATCGCCCGGCTCGAGACCCTCGACATCGCCGAGCGTTGGCGCATGCAGCCGCTCGGCAACGACCGGGTGCGGATCATCAACGACGCGTACAACGCGAGTCCCGACTCCATGGCGGCCGCTCTGCGCACGCTCGCGCAGATCACCGGACCCGAGGAGCGCACGGTCGCGGTGCTGGGAGCCATGAGCGAACTCGGCGAGACCGCGGGGGAGGAGCACGACCGGATCGGTCTGCTCGCCGTGCGACTGAACATCCAGCGGATCGTCGTCGTCGGGCCCGAGGCGCGGCGCCTCTTCATCTCCGCCATCGGCGAGGGATCCTGGGACAGTGAAGCCGTGTTCTTCGAAGATCAGGACGCCGCGTTCGATTACCTCACGACCGAGCTGCGCGACGGTGACCGCGTTCTCGTGAAGTCGTCCAACTCCGTGGGGCTTCGGCACCTCGGCGATCGTCTGGGAGAATTGTTCTCGTGAGGTCTCTCATCATGGCGGCGGCCATCTCGCTCGCCTTCTCCCTGTTCCTGACCCCGGTCTTCCTCCGACTCTTCCGGAAGTGGGGCTGGGGGCAGGTCATCCGAACCCCCGAAGCGATCGAGAACCCCAGCCACGAGGCGAAGCGGGGTACCCCCACGATGGGCGGCGTGATCTTCATCGTCGGCACGATCGTCGGCTACTTCACCGGCGTCTACGTCGGCGGCGGCACCCCAGGTCTCTCCGCGCTCCTGGTCATCTGGCTGATGATCGGCTTCGGAGGCGTCGGCTTCATCGACGACTACATGAAGGTCCGCAGTCAGCGCAGCCTCGGCCTCTCGGGCTGGCGCAAGATCATCGGCCAGCTCATCGTCATCATCCCCTTCGGCATCGTCGCGCTGAACTTCCCGAACAAGTTCGACCAGACTCCGGCATCCGGGGCGATCTCGCTGTTCCGGGACATCCCGTGGCTCAATCTCTTCGCGTTCACCGCGATCGTCGGGTGGGCGCTGTATCTGATCTGGATCTCGGTCATCGGCGTCGCGACGTCGAACAGCGTCAACCTCACCGACGGCCTCGACGGTCTCGCCGCGGGCGCGGGCGTCCTCGTCGTCGGCGCGTACAGCCTGATCGCCTTCTGGCAGTTCAAGCAGTCCTGCGTGGGCGACGGTGTCGAGAGTGCCGCGCTGGCGGGCTGCTACGAGGTGAGGGATCCCTTCAGCCTCGCGATCATCGCCGCCTCGTTCGCGTCGGGACTCGTCGGCTTCCTGTGGTGGAACGCGCCGAAGGCGAAGGTCTTCATGGGTGACGTCGGCTCGATGGCGATCGGCGGTGTGATCACCGCGATGGCGATCCTCACCCGCACCGAGCTCCTGCTCCTCGTGATCGCCGGCGTGTTCATCATCTCCTCGGGTTCGGTGATCCTGCAGCGCATCTACTTCAAGGTCACGCGCGGCAAGAGGCTGTTCCTGATGAGTCCGTTCCACCACCACCTCGAAATGCGGGGGTGGTCGGAGGTGACCATTGTCGTCCGGATGTGGATCATCGCAGGTCTCCTGGCGGTGTCGGCCGTCGGGCTCTTCTACGTGGAGTGGCTGACCCGTGTCGGTTGACGAACGCCTCGCCGGACTCACCAGCTGGAACTCCGACTGGTCGGGTCTCCGCGTCGCGGTGCTCGGCCTGTCGATGACGGGCTTCTCGGTCGCCGACACGCTCACCGAGCTCAAGGCCGAAGTCCTCGTGCTCAGCGAGTCCGCCGACGAGGAGTACGAGCGGCTGCTGCCGGTGATCGGCGCGGGCCTCGCCCTCGGCTCTCTCGCCGAGGTGCCGCCGGCCCTTGTCGCCTTCGCTCCCGATGTCGTGATCGCGTCACCAGGGTTCGCACCCTCGCATCCGGTCATCCGGTGGGTGCGGGATGCCGGGATCGCCCTGTGGGGCGACGTCGAACTCGCCTGGCGTCTGCGCGACAAAGTCGTGCGTGCGGACGGGACGCCCGCGGACTGGGTGCTTATCACCGGAACCAACGGCAAGACGACGACGACGCAGCTCACCGCGTCGCTGCTCGTCGAGGGCGGCCTTCGCGCCGCTCCCTGCGGCAACATCGGCGTGCCCGTGCTCGACGCCGTGCGGGATCCGGCGGGCTTCGACGTCTTCGTCGTCGAACTCTCCAGCCATCAGCTCTGGTATCTGGGGCAGTCGCGCATCGAGGGGCAGTTGTTCCCCCATGCGGCGGTGTGCTTGAACCTCGCCGACGATCACCTCGTGTGGCACGGCAGCGCCGAGGCCTATCGCGACGCGAAGGCCCTCGTCTACCGCAACACCCGGGTCGCCTGCGTGTACAACAAGGCCGACGAGGCCACGCGCCGCATGGTCGAGGAAGCCGAGGTGGTGGAGGGCGCCCGTGCCATCGGCTTCGATCTCGGCATCCCCGGCCCCAGCGATCTCGGTGTTGTCGAGGGACTGCTCGTGGATCGCGCGTTCCTCGACGACCGCCGCAGCACCGCTTTGGAGCTCACGACGATCGCCGATCTCGAGAGCGTCGGTCTCGCCGCTCCGCACATCGTCCAGAACATCCTCGCCGCGAGCGCCCTCGCCCGGTCCCTCGGCGTCGCCCCCGAGGCGATCCACTCCGCGCTGCAGGCCTTCACGCTCGACGCGCACCGCATCCAGGTGATCGCGCGTCACGAGGGCATCACCTGGATCGACGACTCGAAGGCGACGAACCCGCACGCCGCAGCGTCATCGCTCCGCGCCTATCCCGGCGCCGTGTGGGTCGTGGGCGGAGATCTCAAGGGCGTCGACATCGCGGAACTCGTCGCCGATGCGGGCGCGACCGCGCGTGCCGCGGTGGTGATCGGCGTCGAACGCGACGGCGTCGTTGCGGCATTCCGGCGACACGCGCCTGGGGTGCCGGTGTTCGAGGTGGATGCCGCCGAGACTGGACAGGTCATGAACCGCGTCGTGGAGATCGCGGCCGGGATCGTCGATGGCGAGGGCACGGTTCTGCTGGCCCCCGCCGCGGCATCCTTCGACCAGTTCTCCAGCTACGCGGATCGGGGCCACCGCTTCGCCGAAGCGGTGCGGGGCTGGATCGAGCGGGGGAACGCCGATGACGCAGGTGGAGCGCACACCGCGCACTGACTCCTCGGAGCGCTCGTTCCGCGGACTCGCGGCTCGGGTGTCACTCGGCCGCCGGTTCACGCCGCCGTCCACCGAGTTCCTGATGATCGCCTCGACGGCGCTCCTGCTCACGGTCTTCGGCGTCGTGATGGTGCTCTCGGCGACGAGCGCGATGGCGGTCGCCGACGGGCAGAACCCGCTGGACGGAGCCCTCCGTCAAGGAGTGTTCGCCGTGATCGGCATCCCCTTGATGTTCGTGATCTCGCGGTCGCCGATCGCGTTCCTGAAGAAGATGGCGTGGCCGGCGCTGTTCGGCGCCGTGGCGCTGCAGATGCTCGTGTTCACGCCTCTCGGGATCGAGGACGGCGGAAACCGCAACTGGATCAAGATCGCCGGCTTCCAGCTGCAGCCGTCCGAGTTCCTCAAGCTCGCCCTCGCGGTGTGGATCGGCTACGTGCTGCTGCGCAAGCAGACCATGCTGAACACGTGGCACCAGGTCTTCATCCCCGTGGTGCCGGTGAGTGCGCTGGCGATCGGCACAGTGCTCGCCGGCAAGGATCTCGGCACCGCGATGGTGCTGGTGCTCGTGCTGCTGGGCTGTCTGTTCTTCTCGGGCGTCAAGCTGCGGCTGTTCATCATTCCCGTGATCCTCGGCGTGCTCTCGGTGCTCGCGCTCGCGCTGACGAGCGAGGACCGGATGCGGCGTATCACCGCGGTGTGCACCGACATGTCCGCCTACACCGACAACTGCTACCAGTCGATCCATGGCATGTGGGGCATGGCCACCGGAGGGATCTTCGGCGTCGGTCTCGGCAACTCGCAGGAGAAGTACGGGTGGCTGCCCGCCGCGGGAAACGACTTCATCTTCGCGATCGTCGGCGAGGAGCTGGGCCTCATCGGATGCCTGATCGTCCTCGCGCTGTTCGCGATCTTCGCCGTCGGCGTCTTCCACATCATCCGCAAGACGCGCGACCCGTTCATCCGTGTCGCGGCCGGCGGGATCACGGTGTGGATCGTCGGTCAGGCGATCCTCAACATCGGCGTCGTCATTGGGATCTTCCCCGTCATGGGCGTGCCGCTGCCGTTCATGTCACAGGGCGGTACCGCCCTCCTCGCCGTGCTCATCGCCTGCGGCGTCCTGCTGGCCTTCGCGCGCACTCTTCCTGCAGCCGAGCGGGGTAAGGTCTCTCAGTGACCACGTACCTTCTCGCCGGCGGGGGAACCGCCGGCCATGTCAATCCGCTGCTCGCCGTCGCCGACGGTCTCCGCGAACGCGACGGTTCGGCCGAGGTCCTCGTCCTCGGCACGGCGGAAGGCCTCGAGGCGCGGCTCGTGCCGGAGCGCGGCTACGAGCTCCTGATCGTCGACAAGGTGCCCTTCCCCCGCCGCCCGAATCGGCAGGCCCTCGCTTTCCCCGGGCGCTTCCGGAGGGCGATCGCCCAGGTGCGCGCGCACATCCGCGACCATGGAGTCGATGTAGTCGTCGGCTTCGGCGGCTATGCCTCCGCTCCCGCCTACGTCGCGGCGCGACGGGAGGGAATCCCGTTCGTCGTGCACGAGGCCAATGCCAAGCCCGGTCTCGCCAACGTGCTCGGCGCGCGTGGGGCCGCCGCGACGGGAGTGGCGTTCGACGGCACGCCCCTGCGCGGCGGAGAAGTCGTCGGGATGCCGCTGCGGCGCGAGGTGATCGCCCTGGACCGCGCTGCGCGCCGGGACGAGGCCGCCGAATACTTCGGGCTCGACGCCGGGCGACCCGTGCTGCTGGTGTTCGGCGGCTCCCTGGGCGCACAGCGACTCAACGAGGCCCTCGCCGGGTCGTGGGCCGACGTTCTCGCGGCCGGCTGGCAGCTGCTGCACGTCACCGGCGAACGCAGTGATCTCGCCGACCCCGAGGTGCCCGGCTACGCCCTTCGTCGGTACGTCGACCGCATGGATCTCGCCTTCGCCCTCGCGGACCTGATCGTGTCCCGCTCCGGCGCGGCGACCGTCAGCGAGATCAGCGCCCTCGGCATCCCCGCGCTGTACGTACCGTACTCGGTGGGCAATGGCGAGCAGCGGCTCAACGCGGCGTCCGCCGTCGCTGCCGGCGCAGCGGAGCTGCTCGATGATGCGACGTTCGACGGAGACGCCGTTCGGCGCATCGTGATCCCGCTCCTCGCGGACCCCGCACGCATCGCGCGCATGGCGGCTGCCGCCGAGAAGGTCGGCACCCGCTCCGGCACCGAGAACGTCATCGCGCTGGTCGACAGGGCGCTGGTCGACAGCGGCTCCCGCTGAACGCCGCGACGCCGATCGCGCCGACGCCCCACGGCTCCGGCCCCACGGCCGACCCGAACGTAGACTGAGGACGACATGATCAGACCTGACCTCTCCCTCCCCATCCCCGAGGACATCACCTCGGCGCACTTCATCGGCATCGGCGGCTCCGGCATGAGCGGCCTGGCTCGGATGTTCCTGGATGCCGGCATCCGCGTCTCCGGTTCGGACCGAGCCGACAGCGCCGCGCTGCGCTCCCTCGCCGAGGCCGGTGCCACGGTGCACGTCGGCCACGACGCCGCGCATCTCGGCGATGCGGACACCGTGGTGCACACGGGAGCGATCTGGCCGGAGAACCCCGAGTTCGTGCTCGCGAAGGAGCGCGGACTGCACGTCATCCACCGTTCCCAGGCGCTGCACTGGCTGATCGGGTCCCGTCGCCTCGTCTCGGTCGCCGGTGCACACGGGAAGACCAGCTCGACGGGGATGATCGTGACCGCCCTCCAGGCGCTCGGTGCCGACCCGAACTTCGTGAACGGCGGAGTGATCGAGCAGCTCGGCGTCTCGAGCGCCACAGGTTCGAGCGACCTGTTCGTGATCGAGGCCGACGAATCCGACGGCACCTTCCTGCTCTACGACACAGCCGTCGCACTGATCACCAACGTCGATCCCGACCACCTCGATCACTATGGCTCCGACGAGGCGTTCCACGAGGCGTTCGTCCGATTCGCCGATGCCGCCTCCGAGGCGGTCGTCATCTCGAGCGACGACGCCGGCGCGCTGCGCGTCGGTGCCAGGCTGTCGCATCCGAACGTGATCACCTTCGGCTTCGCCGACGACGCGGCCGTCCGGATCACCGACGTGACGACCGGAGCGGGGGTCGCGGCCACCGTGACCCACGCGGGCGAGACGACGCGTCTGCAGCTCGCGGTTCCCGGCGTGCACAACGCCGTCAACGCGACCGGCGCGATCGCCGTGCTGCGGGCCCTCGGCTTCGGTCTGGAGGAGTCCGCCCGTGCCGTCGAAGGATTCGCCGGAACCGTGCGGCGACTCGAGAAGCACGGCGAGGAGCGCGGGGTCGCCGTCTACGACGACTACTCCCACCATCCGACCGAGGTTCGCGCCGCACTGGAGGCGATGCGCTCCATCGCGGGCGCAGGACGCATCATCGCGATCCAGCAGCCGCACACCTACTCGCGCACCCAGCACATGTACCGCGAGTTCGCCGAGGTGCTCGAGCAGTACGCCGACCACACCGTCATGCTCGACGTCTACGGCGCGCGGGAGGACCCCGTGCCCGGCGTGACCGGCGAGCTCGTCTCCGGCGCCTTCGCCGACCCTGAGCACGTCCACTACGTCCCGGACTGGCAGGAGGCGGCCGACTACACCGCGCGCGTCGCCGGCGAGGGGGACTTCGTCATCACGCTGGGCTGCGGCAATGTCTACCAGATCATCCCGCAGGTCCTCGATTCCCTGCGCGCACCCGCCCGGGGCTGACCATGCGGCGCCCCGCTCCTCTTCCGAGCACCCCGGAGCGTCCGCGGCGCGAGGATCCTCCTGCACGTCGGAGTCCACGGGTTCCCGTCGTCGGTGACGAGCCGGAGCAGAGCGAGCGCGACGAGCATGTCCCCGGCGGGGAGACGGCCGTCATCGACGAGGCGGCGATCATCGACGAGAGCGAGCAGCCGACGTCTGCACGCGACGTGTGGCGGGCGTCACGGGCGCGGCGGAAGGCGCTGCGAGCGGAGATCCGCCGCTTCACCCAGCGATCGCGACGTCGTCGCCTCGTCTGGCTGAGCGCGCTGGGTGCGGTGCTCCTGCTCATCGGCGGCAGCGTCGCGGCGGCGTACAGCCCGCTGTTCGCGGTCGAGAAGATCACCGTGGTCGGTGCGTCGACGCTCGATCCTGCCGCCGTCGAAGCCGCATTGGGTGATCAGATCGGAACTCCGCTCGCGCTGGTGAGCTCGAGCGAGATCAAGGCGGCCCTGCTCGCCTTCCCGCTGATCGAGACGTATGCCCTCGAGGCGCAGCCGCCGCATGATCTGACCGTGCGCATCGTCGAGCGGACGCCGGTGGGAGTGATTCGATCGGATGCCGGTTACACCCTGGTCGATGCGGCGGGGGTCGTGCTCTCGACGACGACCGACCAGCCCGCGGGGCAGCCCATCCTCGATATCGCGGGGGGAACGAACTCGCGGGCCTTCGAGAGTGCAGGTCTCGTCGTCCGGTCGCTTCCCGCAGACGTGCGGGCGATGCTCACCGGGGTCACGGCCTCGACGGCGGACGACGTCACACTCACGCTCGCATCCGGATTGACGGTGATCTGGGGGAGTGCGGAGGACTCGGTCGTGAAGGGGGTCGCGCTGGCAAGGTCCATCGCGATCAATCCGGACGCGGGATCCATCGATGTCAGCTCTCCCGACGTCGTCGTCATCGGGTGACGGGTTTCCACGCCAAACACACGACACGCCCGTGCCGGTGGCAGATCGGTGCGCCGTCGGCGCTTACCTTCGAAACAAGAGAAACAGATACCGGGAAATACTTTACACTTCTAGTTGAGGTTTAAGGTTCAGGCTTTCGGTATCACCCTAAACATCAGGCTCGAATACCTCGGAGGCCGGCCATGAGCCAGAACCAGAACTACCTCGCCGTGATCAAGGTCGTCGGCGTCGGCGGTGGCGGCGTCAACGCCGTGAACCGCATGATCGAGCTCGGCCTGCGCGGCGTCGAGTTCATCGCCGTGAACACCGACGCCCAGGCGCTGCTCATGAGCGACGCCGACGTCAAGCTCGACGTGGGCCGCGAGCTCACGCGCGGTCTCGGCGCGGGCGCCGACCCCGAGGTGGGTCGTCGGGCCGCAGAGGACCACGCCGAGGAGATCGAGCAGGCCCTCACCGGGGCCGACATGGTCTTCGTCACCGCGGGTGAGGGCGGCGGAACCGGAACCGGTGGCGCGCCCGTCGTCGCCCGCATCGCGAAGTCGATCGGCGCGCTGACCATCGGTGTCGTGACCAAGCCGTTCTCGTTCGAGGGGCGTCGTCGCCAGAGCCAGGCCGAGGCTGGCGTCGCCAAGCTCAAGGAAGAGGTCGACACCCTCATCGTGGTGCCGAACGACCGTCTCCTCGAGATCAGCGACCGGGGCATCTCGATGATCGAGGCGTTCGCCACCGCCGACCAGGTGCTCCTCGCGGGTGTCCAGGGCATCACCGACCTCATCACGACCCCCGGTCTCATCAACCTCGACTTCGCCGACGTCAAGTCGGTGATGCAGGGGGCGGGGTCCGCGCTCATGGGTATCGGATCGGCGCGCGGTGCGGATCGTGCGATCAAGGCCGCCGAGCTCGCGGTCGAGTCGCCGCTGCTCGAGGCGTCGATCGAGGGAGCTCACGGCGTGCTGCTGTCGATCCAGGGCGGATCGAACCTCGGGATCTTCGAGATCCACGATGCAGCAGACCTCGTGAAGGAGGCGGCGCACCCCGAGGCCAACATCATCTTCGGAACGGTCATCGACGACACCCTCGGCGACGAGGTGCGCGTGACCGTGATCGCGGCAGGCTTCGACGGAGGCGAGCCCTCTCTCCGCCTCGACCCGATGGTCGTGTCGCGCCCCGCCGCGACGACGCTCCCCGAGGTCGCCCTCGCTGAGGAGACCACGGAGTCGGCTCCGGTGGAGAAGCCCGCCGAGGCGGAGCCGGTGCAGCAGCAGCGCTACGCGACGACCAGCATCGAGCCGGCCATCGCGGATGACGACATCGACATCCCCGAATTCCTGAAGTGATCGGAAGCGAGGCTTCCGCCCCCGGAGGGCGGGAGCCCGTCGGCCTTGCCGAGCGGCTGTCGGCGATCGATCTGCGGATCGCTGACGCCGCGCGGTCGGCTGGGCGAGATGCGAGTGAGATCACCCGCATCGTCGTGACGAAGTTCCACCCTGCGTCCCTCGTGCGCGAGCTCCATGGGCTCGGCGTGAGGGAGGTCGGCGAGAACCGCCAGCAGGAACTCAGCGCGAAGACGGCCGATCTCACCGACCTCGACGATCTGCGGTGGCATTTCATCGGCCAGGCCCAGACCAACAAGGCCGCGGCGATCAGACGGAGTGCGGATGCCGTGCACTCCGTGGACAGATCGAGACTCGCCGACGCGCTGCATCGTGCCGCCGACTCGGATGACGTGCTGGACGTCCTCGTGCAGGTCAACCTGACGGACGACCCGGGGCGGGGCGGTGTGGCGCCCGGCGAGGCCCGCGCACTCGCCGAGCACGTCAAGACGCTTTCCTCTCTGCGATTGCGCGGAGTAATGGCCGTAGCCCCGCTCGACGAGGATCCGACCCCGGCCTTCGAGCGTCTGCGGGTGATCGCCGACGGCATCCGCTCGGTCGATCCTGCGGCGACGTGGATCTCCGCCGGGATGACCGGCGACTTCGAGATCGCCATCGCTGCGGGCGCGACACACCTGCGGATCGGCTCCGCAATCACCGGACCCCGGCCTGACCGGGGTTAACCTGTCACAAGACCAGCCCGAATCGTTCGAACCGGAGGACACGATGGGTAACCCGCTGAAGAAGACCATGGTGTACCTCGGCCTCGCCGACGAGGAAGAAGTCTACGAAGAAGAGACGCAGGCTCCGGCGCGTTCCCAGCGGGAACGTGAGCGCGAGCGCGAGCGCGAAGAGCCCACTCCGGCTCCCATCACTCCGCTCCGCCGCCCGGTCGCCGTGCGTCAGCCCGCAGGAGGGGCAGTGAACGAGATCCTCACCGTGCACCCGAAGCAGTACCGCGATGCGCAGTTCATCGCCGAGAGCTTCCGTGAAGGCGTGCCGGTCATCATCAACCTGTCGCAGATGAGCGATGCGGACGCACGTCGTCTCATCGACTTCGCCAGCGGTCTCTCGCTCGGCCTGCACGGCCGCATCGAGCGCGTGACGTCGAAGGTCTTCCTACTGTCGCCCGAGAACATCGCGGTCTCCGGTCACGGCGGCATCGCGCACGCAGACTCCGAGTCTGCGGGCTTCGACCACTCCTGACATCCGTGGGGCTGGTCTCCGTCTTCGCCAGCATCGTCCATCTGGCGCTGCTGCTGTATCTGCTCGTGCTGTTCGCGAGGCTGATCCTCGACTACATCCCGATGTTCAATCGGGAGTGGCGACCCAAGGGATTCGGTCTGGTCGCCGCCGAGTTCGCGTACACGATCACCGATCCGCCGATCCGGTTCTTCCGCCGGTTCATCCCTCCGCTGCGGATCGGTACGATCTCCCTGGACTTCGGCTTCTCGCTGACGATCCTCGTCGTCCTGATCCTCATGAACATCGTCAGCATCTTCACCTGACCCCGACGTCACTTCGTGACCCCGGGGTGTCGCGACATCGCGCCTGACAGGTGCGGGGGCTATGCTTGGCTCCCAGGTGCGCGCCCCGGGTTCGCGCCTCATCACGACCGCGCCATTCACAACTGGCAACCGAACTCATCGAAGGAGCCATCATGGCACTCACCCCGGATGACGTCGTCACCAAGCAGTTCCAGCACGTCCGCTTCAAGGACGGTTTCGACCCGGACGAGGTGGACGACTTCCTCGACGAGATCGTCATCGAGTGGCGCAAGGCGCTCGAGGAGAACGCCGAGCTGAAGGCCAAGCTCGCCGCATACGAGTCCGGCGAGGCGACTCCCGCCGAGGCGGCCCCGGTCGCCGAGGTCCCTGCGCCCGTCGTCGAGCCTGCACCGGTTCCCGCGGAGCCCGCGCCGTCCGGCTCTGCAACCGCGACCGCAGGCATCATCGAGCTCGCCCAGCGCCTTCACGACGAGCACGTCGCCGAGGGTGAGGCGAAGCGCAACCAGCTCATCGCAGACGCCGAGAACGAGGTCAACCGCATCCGCACGGAGGCTGAGACCAAGCAGCGCGAGGAGACCGCCCGCCACGAGCGCGAGCGCAACGCCCTCGAGGCTCGCATCACCGAGCTCCGCAACTTCGAGCGCGACTACCGCACGCAGCTGCGCAGCTACATCGAGGGCCAGCTTCGCGACCTCGACGAGAAGTCGGCGTCGACGGACAACACTCCGGTCTCCGCGATCGGCCTGTAAGGCGCCCTCTTGTCAGGACGTCGTCCCCTTCGTCGGTCGGCGGCCGGTGCCATCGTTGCGATTCTCGCAGCGGTGGTGCTGGCCGCCGATCAGTTTGTGAAGTACCTCACGGTCGAGAACCTGCCTCTGCACGAGGCGGTCCCGGTTCTCGGTGAGTTCCTTCAGCTGTACTACGTGCGCAACTCGGGTGCCGCCTTCTCTCTCGGCTCCGAGGTCACCTGGATCTTCACGATCGCACTCACGGTCGTCGCCGTGGTGATCGTCTGGAAGGCCACGGGCCTGCGCTCGCGCCTCTGGGCCGTCGTGCTCGGCTGCCTGCTCGGCGGAGTGCTGGGCAACCTCGGCGACCGGCTCTTCCGGGAACCGGGATTCGCCGTCGGACACGTCGTCGACATGATCTCGATGCCGTGGATGCTTCCCGCGATCTTCAACGTCGCGGACATCTTCATCGTCAGCGGAATGATCTCGGTGGCTCTGCTCGTGGTGTTCGGGCTCCGTTTCGACGGGACCCGCGAGCGCGACCACGCGCCCGTGGAGACCGATGAGGAAGCCGAGGCGGCTGCGATCGCCGAGGAGGCGCCTGAGCCCGCCACCGACGCCGAGACCGAGGTCGGCGGTATCACCGACGCGGGCACTGCGACAGGGGAGCGCTGAGTGGAGTCCCGCTCCCTGCCCGTCCCCGACGGACTCGACGGTGTGCGCGTGGATGCGGCGCTGGCGAAGATGCTGGGATTCTCTCGGACCTTCGCCGCGGAGGTCGCCGCGGCCGGCGGCGTGAGCCTCGACGGCGTGGCGCTGGACAAGTCCGATCGGCTGCGCGGCGGCGGCTGGCTCGACGTCGAATGGCAGCCGAAGGAGGAGCCGCGGATCATCCCTGTGGCTGTTCCGGAGCTGGGGATCGTCTACGACGATGACGACATCGTGGTGGTGGACAAGCCGACCGGTGTCGCGGCCCATCCGTCGCTCGGCTGGGACGGACCCACCGTGGTCGGTGCTCTCGCCGCGGCGGGCTTCCGCATCGCCACCAGCGGCGCGCCCGAGCGTCAGGGTGTGGTGCACCGTCTGGACGTGGGCACCAGCGGCTTGATGGTCGTCGCGAAGACCGAGAGCGCGTACACCGCGCTCAAGCGGGCGTTCAAGGAGCGCACCGTCGAGAAGATCTATCACGCGGTCGTGCAGGGTCACCCCGATCCGCTCGTCGGCACGATCGACGCGCCGATCGGCCGTCATGCGAGTCATTCGTGGAAGTTCGCGGTGCGGCCGGACGGCAAGCCATCCGTGACGCACTACGAGACCCTCGAGGCTTTTCCCGGAGCGTCGCTGCTCGAGATCCATCTCGAGACCGGCCGAACGCACCAGATCCGGGTGCACATGGCCGCGATGCGGCATCCGTGCGTCGGCGACCCGCTCTACGGAGCCGACCCGACGCTGTCCGCGCGGCTGGGTCTTACCCGGCAGTGGCTGCACGCGCACCAGTTGGCGTTCACACACCCGGCGTCGGGGGAGTGGGTGCAGTTCGAGTCCGGCTATCCCGCCGACTTCCAGCATGCTCTCGAGGTGCTGCGAGGCGAGTGAGGATGTCGGATGCCGCTGGCACACTGATCCTATGAGAATAGAGGTGCGTCCGGCCACGGAGTTCGACGATGTCGCGGCCGTCGTCGGACCGAAGAACCCCTCATCGAACGTGTGCTTCTGCCTGAACTACCGGCTGGGATCGACCGAGGCGAAGAAGCTTCGCGAGCCGGATCGGTCGGCGAAGGTACGCGAGCTGTGCGATCACGACCCGCCGCCGGGCGTCATCGCATACATCGGCGGCGAGCCGATCGGGTGGGCGGCGCTGCATCCACGACGAGACACGAGTTTCGCCAGTAATCGCCTGATCCCGCATATCGATGATCTCGACGTGTGGTCGCTGTGGTGCTTCAGAGTGCGCCCGGGGCATCGCGGACAGGGCGTGTTGCATGCACTCGTCGACGGAGCGGTCGCTTATGCGCGTGAACGCGGGGCTCCGGCGATCGAGGGGTATCCGCTCGACAATGCCGGTGCTGCCGTGAACCAGACGATGGCCTACGTCGGCACCAGGTCGCTGTTCGAGTCGGCAGGGTTCGCCAAGGCCGCCGACACGGGGTCGGTCCTCGATGGTTTCCCGCGGGTGCTCATGCGACGGGATCTGCGCTGAGCTGCGCCGGCGCCGAGAATTCGTGAACCGAAACCCCGCGCACGGGCAATACATAGTGTGAGCACAGACAGCGAGATCATCCTGCGGTCGTTGGATGACCCCGGCGCATTCGCCGAGATCTTCGAGAGGCACGTCCGCTCGGTGGGAGGGTACATCCGACGCCGTGTCGGCACGGACGCTATCGAGGACGTCCTCAGCGAGACGTTCCTCGTCGCCTTCCGCAAGCGTGCGGGATACGACCAGGATGCGGCGTCGGCGCGACCGTGGCTCCTCGGGATCGCGACCCGGCTCGTCGCACGCCATCGTGCGGACGAAGCGCGGCAGTGGCGCGCGTTCGCGGTGTCGGCATCAGCGAGCGAAGCGGCTGCGGAGACACCGCATCTCGCGTCGGATGCGCGCCTCGATGCGGACGCCGCGCTGCGGGATCTCGCGCCCCGGATCGCCGCGCTGTCCTCGAGGGACCGCGACACACTCCTGCTTCATGCATGGGGAGACCTGACCTATGAGCAGATCGCCGATGCGCTGGGCGTGCCGGTCGGCACCGTCAGGTCCCGACTGAATCGCGTCCGCCGCAAGCTCGCACCGCCAGGTTCGCACAGTGCGACCCGGCTGACCTGGATGGCGAAGGAGGAGAACGATGGAGCTTATCGAGCGGGTGCGTGAGATCGGGGTCGAGGAGGCGACGGTCACGGACGACTCCGTGCGGACGGCGCGGTTCGCCCTCACGCGCGAGGTGGCGCGTAGTGCCCGGCCGGAGCGGACTCGACGGCGGCAGAGGGCATGGGCGGGTGCGGGCATCGGCGGACTCGTGGCCGGAGCCGCCGTGACGGCACTGGTCGCAGGCTGGGTGCTCGCACCGGCGGAGGCGCCGAGCGCCGCTGCGGCCGAGGTCTTCGAGCAGGCCGCACTGTCGGTGCGCCCTGTCGGCCCGCTGCTGGAAGCCGGCCAGTACCTGCGGACCGATGTGACGACGGACTACCTCGTCACGAACGCCGACAACGGCGTTCCCCGCGACCCGAGCGCGGATGCCGGATTTGTCGAGCGCGTCATCACCGTCTACTACGTGCCTGCGGATCGTGCCGACGACTGGCTCGTCGACGACCGCGCGCCTCGGGAGATCGTCGAGATGATCGGCTCAGGGGCAGAGGACTTCCTGGAGAGCGTGCGTGCCGGTGGGGAGACCCGATCCGGCCGGATAGAGGCGCTTCCGGCGGGGATCCAAGGGGGCGCCCCCTTGGACCGGTTCCGTGACCAGTACGACAGCCTTCCCCGCGACCCGGAGGAGCTGCGCGCCTGGGCGAAGGAGGAGGGGCAGGGCAGCGAGGTGAAGCCGCTGATGGACCTCGTCTGGCTGGACCTTCCCCCGGCGGACCTGCGGGCAGCGGCCTATCGCGCCCTTGCGCTCGTGCCCGGTTTCACGGTGACCGACAGTCGAGACGGACTCATCACGCTCGAGCGCAGTGAGGAGATCGGCGCGGGGGAGACCCTCGTCTCGACGCTGGTGGTCGACGTCGCCAGCGGTCAGATGCGCTCCTACTCCTCGTCGATCCAGCGGAACACAGGACCCGGCATCGCACCCGACGGGGTTCCGGACATGCGCATGACGTTCACCTCCGAGGTCGTGGACTCTGCGCCGTAGTCTTGGCATCCTTCTCGCCCGGGGCAGGCGATCCCGCCGGAGAGAGAACGGTCTGCGAAGGATCCTTCTCGGCGAGATCGCCTGCGTCTGCCTCCGGGACAACGCCGATACCGCGGCGCACGGCCTGCGATGTCGGATGCCGAAAGTAGACTCGAACCATGGCATCCGACTCCTTCGTCCACCTGCACGTGCACAGCGAGTATTCGATGCTCGACGGAGCGGCGAAGATCAGCGCGATGACTCAGGCAGCCGCCGATTACGGCATGCCGGCGATCGCCGTGACGGACCACGGCAACACCTTCGCGGCCTTCGAGTTCTATCGCGCGGCGCAGAACGCCGGTGTCAAGCCGATCATCGGCCTCGAGGCCTACGTCACCCCCGGAACGCACCGCAGCGACAAGACCCGCGTGCAGTGGGGGTCGCCGGACCAGAAGAGCGACGACGTCTCCGGTTCCGGCGCCTACACGCACATGACGCTGTGGAGCCAGAGCACGCAGGGCATGCACAACCTGTTCCGCCTCAGCTCCCGGTCGAGCATGGAGGGCTACTACTTCAAACCGCGGATGGACCGCGAATTGCTGCAGACGTACGGCAAGGGGCTCATCGCGACGACCGGATGCCCCTCGGGCGAGGTGCAGACGCGGCTGCGACTCGGACAGTACGAAGCGGCGCGCGCTGCGGCAGCCGAGTTCCAGGACATCTTCGGCAAGGAGAACTACTTCGCCGAGATCATGGACCACGGCCTCTCCATCGAGCGCCGCGTCATGACCGATCTGCTGCGACTCTCGAAGGACCTGGGAATCCCGCTCGTCGCGACGAACGACTCCCACTACACGCATCAGCACGAGGCCGACGCGCACGCCGCGCTCCTCTGCGTCCAGTCCGGCTCCACGCTCGACGACCCGAACCGGTTCAAGTTCGACGGCGACGGCTACTACATCAAGACCGCTGCCGAGATGCGTCAGATGTTCCGCGACCACCCGGAGGCCTGCGACAACACGCTCCTCATCGCCGAGCGCTGCGAGGTGGAGTTCAACACCTCGGCCAACTTCATGCCCCGCTTCCCCGTCCCCGACGGGGAGACCGAGGACAGCTGGCTGATCAAAGAGGTCGAGAACGGCCTGCACTACCGGTACCCGGGTGGCATCCCCGACAAGGTCCGCAAGCAGGCGGAGTACGAGACCGACATCATCCTGCAGATGGGATTCCCCGGCTACTTCCTCGTCGTCGCCGACTTCATCAACTGGGCGAAGGACAACGGCATCCGCGTCGGTCCGGGGCGTGGTTCCGGTGCAGGGTCGATGGTCGCCTACGCCATGAAGATCACCGACCTCGACCCGCTCGAGCACGGCCTCATCTTCGAACGCTTCCTCAACCCCGATCGCGTGTCGATGCCCGACTTCGACGTCGACTTCGATGACCGTCGCCGCGGCGAGGTCATCGAGTACGTGACCGAGAAGTACGGCTCCGAGCGCGTCGCGCAGATCGTCACCTACGGGACGATCAAGTCCAAGCAGGCGCTGAAGGATGCCGGCCGCGTCCTCGGCTTCCCTTTCAGCATGGGCGAGCGTCTCACGAAGGCCATGCCGCCGCCCGTCATGGGCAAGGACATGGAACTCGGCGGCATGTTCGACTCCGAGCACAAGCGCTTCAAGGAGGCCAGTGAGTTCCGTGCGCTCATCGAGACCGATCCCGAGGCCAAGACGGTGTTCGACCGTGCGCTCGGACTCGAGGGCCTGAAGCGTCAGTGGGGTGTCCACGCCGCCGGCGTCATCATGTCGTCCGAGCCGCTGCTCGACATCATCCCGATCATGCGCCGTGAGCAGGACGGCCAGATCGTCACTCAGTTCGACTATCCGTCGTGCGAGACGCTCGGGCTGATCAAGATGGACTTCCTGGGCCTGCGAAACCTGACGATCATCTCGGATGCTCTCGACAACATCCGCATGAACAGGGGAGAGGAGCTCGACCTCGAGCACCTGGCCCTCGACGACAAGGCGGCCTACGAACTGCTCACCCGCGGCGACACGCTCGGCGTGTTCCAGCTCGATGGCGGACCCATGCGCTCACTGCTTCGTCTGATGAAGCCGGACAACTTCGAAGACGTCTCGGCCGTCATCGCGCTCTACCGCCCGGGGCCCATGGGCGCGAACTCGCACACCAACTACGCGCTGCGCAAGAACGGCCTCCAGCCGGTCACCCCGATCCATCCCGAGCTCGAAGAGCCGCTCAAGGACATCCTCGACATCAGCTACGGCCTGATCATCTATCAGGAGCAGGTCATGGCGATCGCGCAGAAGGTGGCCGGGTTCTCCCTCGGTCAGGCCGACATCCTCCGCCGCGCGATGGGAAAGAAGAAGAAGTCCGAGCTCGACAAGCAGTACGAGGGCTTCCACGACGGCATGGTCGAGCGCGGCTTCGGCGAGGGTGCCATCAAGGCGCTGTGGGACATCCTGCTCCCGTTCTCCGACTACGCCTTCAACAAAGCCCATTCGGCCGCGTACGGTCTCGTGTCGTACTGGACCGCGTATCTCAAGGCGCACTATCCCGCCGAGTACATGGCCGCGCTGCTCACCAGCGTCGGCGACTCCAAGGACAAGATGGCGCTGTACCTGAACGAGTGCCGTCGCATGGGCATCAAGGTGCTCCCGCCCGACGTCTCCGAATCGATCAACTTCTTCGCGGCCGTCGGCGACGACATCCGTTTCGGTCTCGGTGCCGTGCGCAACGTCGGCAGCAACGTCGTCGACGGAATCGTCGCGGCGCGCAAGAACGAGCGCTTCACGTCGTTCCATCACTTCCTCGACAAGGTGCCGCTGCACGTCTCGAACAAGCGCACCGTGGAATCCCTGATCAAGGCCGGTGCGTTCGACTCCATGGGAGACTCCCGGCGCGCGCTGATGGAGATCCACGAGGATGCCGTGGAAGCAGCGGTGGACCGCAAGCGCAACGAGGCCCAGGGAGCGATCGGTTTCGACTTCGACAGCCTCTACGACGACATGGAAGAGGCGGCCCCGGCCAAGGTGCCCGAGCGACCGGAGTGGGTGAAGAAGGACAAGCTCGCATTCGAACGCGAGATGCTCGGGCTCTACGTCTCGGACCACCCGCTCGCCGGCCTTGAAGTACCGCTCGCGAAGCACGCGTCGATCTCGATCCACAACCTCAACAACTCCGAGGACATCCAGGACGGCGACCAGGTCACCGTCGCCGGACTCGTGACGAGCGTGCAGCACCGCGTCGCCAAGGCGAGTGGCAACCCGTACGGCATGATCACGGTCGAGGACTTCAACGGTGAGGTCACCGTGATGTTCATGGGGAAGACCTACACCGAGTTCCAGCACATCCTGCAACAGGACTCGATCCTCGCCGTCCGGGGGCGGGTGTCACGGCGCGACGACGGACTGAACATCCATGCGCAGTCCGCATTCTCTCCGGACGTCGGCTCCTTCGATGCCGCCGGGCCGCTCGCGTTGGTCCTCGCGGAGCAGAGGGCCACCGAGCGCGCCATGAACGATCTCGCGGAGATCTTGCGCCGCCACAGGGGAGACACCGAGGTCGTGCTCCGCGTGTACCGAGGAGGCACAGCGAAGGTGTTCGACGTGCCCATGCCGGTGAAGGTGTCCGCAGATCTGTTCGGTGACCTCAAGTCACTCCTCGGACCTTCCTGTCTGGGTTGACCAGGTACTATCGCAGGGCGTTAAGCACGCGATCCCCCCTCCGCGTGCCGTGACGAAAGGAAGACCGATGAGCACCGAGCTGCCAGAGAACACCGATCCCGACTTCGTGGACACTGACGCTGAGGACTCCGACATCGAGGACACCGATGCCGAGTACATCGACGATGGTGTGCTGTACGACGACGAGGTCACGCCGGAGTACGGCATCCTCGGGTTCACCCTGCGGGAGCTGCTCATCGTCGGCGCGTGGGCGCTCCTGTTCATCGTCTCGTTCTTCCCCCTCGGCTGGTCCGGCTCGCTGTGGGAGCAGGGCATCTCCTGGATCCTTCCGGTGGGAGCGCCGACCGCAGCCGTCTTCCTGCTCGTCCTGCGCCGGTTCTCGCCCGACGGCATCCGCCGGGTCGGATCCCTCGGCATCGACCAGTTCGCATCCGTCACGTTCTCCGTGGCGGCGATCTGGTGGGCGCAGCAACTGTGGCAGTACGTGAGCGTGATCCTGGGCGTCGGCTCCGACGCGATCGTCTGGGTGCCGTGGGTCCAACTGGTGCTCTCGCTCGCCCTCGTCGTCTTCACCGTGTTCGCGCCGATCGTGCCCGGCCTCAAGGAGGACTTCCACGGGAGGCTCGTCACCCTCGCACACCGGAACGCGAATCCCGTTCGCCCGGTGATCCCGCGGCCACAGCCCGAGCGCGTGGCGGTCGAGCCCGGTACGTCTGCCGCCGCCGGGTCGCAGGCCCAGCCGATCGATGACGTCGATCCCGATGCCACGTCCGTCGTTCCCACATCCGGCTTCCCCACTTCTGCTTTCCCCACGTCGGTCGCACCCCCCGTCGCCGGGCAGACGACCGAGCGGAGTTCTGCCACCTCATCGAACGCGCCGGTTCCGAGCGCGACCTCGTCTTCGCCGGAGCAGGTCGACGTCGCGCACCCGTCCGAACCTGAGGCGTCGGCACCCGAGATCGAAGCGCCGCCCGTCGGGCAGGATGTCCCTGTCGTCGTCGTGGACGACGCGGCCCCGATGGCGGACTCTGAGACACGGCAGCTCCCGCAGCTCGACGTCGAGCTCTCCGACCTCGAGACCACCGACCAGTTCGCGCGCGGTGACCTGGCGCCCCGGATCGGGCTGGCCGAGCATGCCTCCGGGGGCGGAACCGGGAACAGCGATGCCGCGGCCGACGAGGACTACACGCCCTCGTACTCGCGTCGATCGCGTGGCCAGGAGATCGCGTACGACACCGACAGCATCCTCGAACTCGTGACTCCCGACCCGGATCCCGAGCCGGCCGTGGGCCACCGCGGTCCGGACAACGACGTCGAGACGACGCGG
Organism: Microbacterium sp. ZW T5_45; assembly: GCF_044987415.1. Classification (NCBI taxonomy): domain Bacteria; kingdom Bacillati; phylum Actinomycetota; class Actinomycetes; order Micrococcales; family Microbacteriaceae; genus Microbacterium; species Microbacterium sp. ZW T5_45. The sequence goes on from NZ_JBJDRJ010000006.1 coordinate 105,659, forward strand.
CCTCGTGAGGCCGTCCTCGACGCCCAGCCCTTCTGGATCCTCGCAGGCACCGAACGGGACGTGCACGATGAGCGCGGCGAGGTGCTGTTCCGGATCGGTCCGTCCGCGTGGACGCTCGTGATCGAGGACCGCGGGGGGGCCTACGTCGTCCGACATGACGATGGGCGCATCGGCTACCTGCACGACATCACGAACATCACGAGAGGCTGACAGTGCGCACGATCGACCTGCGGGGGCGCGAGCTCTCGCCCGCTGACATGCTCGCCTCTGTTCCCCGCGCCACGCAGGCGCGCGCCGAGGCCCTCGACACCGCCTCGCGCATCGTCGATGACGTCCGCGATCGTGGTGAGGAAGCTCTGCGCGAGCAGGCCGAACGATTCGACCGGGTGAGCGGGCACGCGATCCGCGTTCCGCTCGCACACATCGACGATGCGCTGGCGGGCCTCGACCCGGACGTGCGAGCCGCGCTCGAAGAGGCCATCCGCCGCGTGCGCATCGGCTCGGCCGCGCAGGTGCCGGAGCCCCAGGTGACCGATCTCGGCCCCGGCGCGAGGATCACCCAGCGCTGGCAGCCCGTGCACCGAGTCGGGGTGTACATCCCCGGCGGCAAGGCCGTGTACCCGTCCAGCGTCGTGATGAACGTCGTCCCCGCACAGGTGGCGGGAGTGGAACAGATCGCGCTCGCGTCGCCCGCGCAGCACGACCAGGACGGCCGCATCCACCCCACGATCCTCGCGGCTGCAGGTCTGCTCGGAATCACCGAGGTCTACGCGATCGGCGGCGCCGGTGCCATCGGTGCCTTCGCCCACGGCGTCGCATCGATCGGGCTCGATCCGGTGGATGTGATCTCCGGCCCCGGCAACAACTACGTCGCCTCGGCGAAACGCGCCGTCGCCGGCATCGTCGGCACGGATTCCGAGGCCGGTGCCACCGAGATCCTCGTGGTGGCCGATGCTCACGCAGATCCTCGCCTCATCGCTGCCGATCTCGTGAGCCAGGCGGAGCACGACGAACAGGCCTCAGCGGTGCTCGTGACGGACTCCGTCGAGATCGCGGAACGCGTGGCGACGCACGTGGCCGCCCTCGCGACGGCGACGCGTCACTCCGAACGTGTGAACGCGGCGTTGGACGGCCCGCAGTCGGCGATCGTCCTCGTCGACGATCGCGCGATGGCCACAGCCTTCAGCAACGCCTATGCGCCCGAACACCTCGAACTCCACCTCCAGGACGCAGAGGATGCGGCATCCGCCTTCACCAGTGCTGGCGCCGTCTTCGTGGGCGACCATACTCCGGTCAGCCTCGGCGACTACATGGCAGGCAGCAACCACGTGTTGCCCACCGGGGGACAGGCGAGGTACGCCCCCGGACTCGGTGCGTACACGTTCCTGCGCCCTCAGCAGGTGATCTCTTACGATCGCGAGGCGCTCCGCGTCGTCCGCGACGGTGTGGTCGCTCTCGCGGCGAGCGAGGTGCTGCCCGCGCACGGCGAGGCGATCGAGGCGCGCTTCTCGGCGTAGGATCTTCAGGTGCACTGCCCTTTCTGCCGCCACCCGGACTCGCGCGTCATCGACTCGCGCACCAGCGACGACGGCCTGTCCATCCGTCGACGCCGTCAGTGCCCCGAGTGCGGCGGACGCTTCACCACCACTGAGACGGCGAGCCTGAACGTGATCAAGCGATCCGGCGTGATGGAGCCGTTCAGCCGCGACAAGGTCATCGCGGGAGTGCGGAAGGCCTGCCAGGGTCGCCCCGTCACGGAGGCCGACCTCGCGATCCTCGCGCAGCGCGTGGAAGAGGCTGTGCGCCAGACCGGAGTGTCCCAGCTCGAAGCGAACGAGATCGGTCTCGCGATCCTCGGGCCGCTCCGTGATCTCGACGAGGTCGCGTATCTCCGTTTCGCGAGCGTCTACCAGGCTTTCGACTCTCTCGAGGACTTCGACGCGGCGATCAGCGACCTGCGAGCGGATCACGCAGAGCAGGCGTAGTCCGGCCCAGTAGTCTGGCAGTGATGTATCCACTGCTCTTCCGCGCCGTTCTCACGCGCTTCGACCCCGAGTTCGCCCATCACGCCGGCATGGCGGTGATCCGTGTGCTCGGGACGAGGCCGTTCTCCTGGGCGACGTCGGCGTTCACCAAGCCCGATCCGTCCCTCGCGGTCGAGGCTCTCGGACTGACCTTCCCGACACCGTTCGGCATCGCCGCCGGCTTCGACAAGAACGCCGTCGGCGTCCGGGGGCTCGCGGCGCTCGGCTTCGGCCACGTCGAGGTCGGCACCATCACCGCGATCCCGCAGGACGGCAATCCCCGGCCTCGTCTCTTCCGCCTCGTCGCCGACCGCGGCGTCATCAATCGCATGGGCTTCAACAACAAGGGAGCGGATGCCGCTGCCCGAAGGCTCGCCCGGCTGCGACGCGGTGCCCCGAACACGATCATCGGCGTCAACATCGGCAAGAGTCGGGTCGTGGAGGTCGAGAACGCGACCGCCGATTACGTCGAGTCCGCGAGGAAGCTCGCCCCGCTCGCCGACTACCTCGCCATCAACGTGTCTTCGCCCAACACGCCGGGGCTCCGCGGCCTCCAGGCGGTCGAGACCCTCGCTCCGCTCCTGCGAGCGGTGAAGGAGGCCTCAGCCGGCACTCCGCTGCTGGTCAAGATCGCTCCCGACCTGCCGGACGAGGAGATCACCGCGATCGCTCAGCTCGCCGTCGCCGAAGGACTCGACGGCATCATCGCGAACAACACGACGATCTCCCGAGAGGGCCTGCTCACAGACTCCACCGAGGTCGAGGCGATGGGGGCGGGCGGACTCTCCGGCGCTCCCCTCAAGGAGCGTTCCCTGCAGGTGCTGCGTGTCGTGCGGGCGGCCGTGCCCGAGGAGTTCTGCGTCATCGCCGTCGGAGGAGTCGAGACCCCCGCCGACGTGCAGGAGCGTCTCCAGGCCGGAGCCGATCTCGTCCAGGGATACACCGCCTTCCTCTACCGCGGTCCGTTCTGGGGCCGGGAGATCAACAGGGGCCTGCGCCGCCGCTGATCCCCATCACCGTCGAGCATGAACGATGCCCCGTGCTCCAAGGAGCACGGGGCATCGTCGTGAGTCGGTGGATCAGGCAGGGTAGTCGCCGCGCCGGACCTGAGGCTTGGGCAGGCGCATGAAGCGCATCTGCAGCGAGCGCATCGCGGCGTACCATCCGAGGCCGCGCTCGAGGCGCTCCTTGCCGAACTTCGCCGCCGCTTTGCGCTTGACGCGCTGGGCGAGGAGGACCATGCCGCCGATCGAGATGACCAGATAGCCGAGCATGACGAGGTACGCCCAGTAGGCGATGACCGTGATCGGCACGAGCGAGGCGATGATGACCAGCACCATGATGCCCATCACGAACTCGGCCGGGTGCCACCCGGCATCCACATAGTCGCGCACCCAACGGCGCTGCGGGCCCTTGTCGCGCGCGGGGAGGTACTTCTCCTCACCGGCCGCGAGGCCGGCCTGCGCGCGATTGCGGCGCTCGTTCAGCTCGGCGCGCGCCGCTGCCTTCGCCTCCTTGGTGTTGGCGACGAGCGGGCGTCGGCGTGCGGCCTCCTGCTCGGCGCGGGTCGGCGTCGCGCGACCCTTCCCGGAGGTCGGCGTCTCCGGAGCGTCGTCGTTCGTCGGAGGGGAGACGGGGTTCTTGGGCACGAGGTTCCTCGGTTCACATTCGGTGGATCACCTTAAGATTACTCGCATGACCTCTTCAGCACCTGCCAGCGCCCACGACTCCGCGGTTCTCGAGAGCGTGGCGACCGGCATCCCGGCGGCGCTCAACGATCTCGGCGCGCTCGTGCGCATTCCCGGTATCGCATGGCCGGCGTTCGATCAGACGCAGCTGGAGCGCAGCGCGGATGCCGTCGCCGAACTCGCTCGCGACACCGGGGTGTTCGACGATGTGCGGGTGCTGCGCGCGGCGATCCCCGGAACGGAGGAGCACGGGCAGCCGGCGGTGCTCGCCACGCGCGCCGCCCGCAACGGAAAGCCGACGATTCTGCTCTACGCGCACCATGACGTGCAGCCTCAGGGCGATGACGCGCTCTGGGAGACGCCGCCGTTCGAACCGACCGTGCGGGACGGACGTCTCTACGGACGCGGGGCAGCGGACGACAAAGCGGGGATCATGGCGCACATCGCCTCCATCCGTGCTGTCGCGGATGTCATCGGTGACGACCTCGATCTCGGCATCGCGATGTTCATCGAGGGAGAAGAGGAGTACGGCTCCCGTTCCTTCGCGCAGTTCCTCGCCGACAACAAGGAGGCACTGCGCGCCGACGCGATCGTCGTCGCCGACTCCGGCAACTGGGACTCGGTCACTCCGGGACTCACGGTCTCGTTGCGGGGTAACGCCCGCTTCACGCTGCGCGTGCGCACGCTCGAGCACGCTTCGCACTCCGGCATGTTCGGGGGAGCGGTGCCCGATGCGATGATGGCGACCGTTCGCCTGCTGTCGACGCTGTGGAACGACGATGGGTCGGTCGCCGTCGAGGGACTCATCGCTCGGGACGCGGAGACCCCGGGGTACACCGAGGCCACCCTGCGCGACGAGGCCGGTCTGCTGCCCGGCACGTCCCCGATCGGCGACGGCAGCATCCTCAGCCGGATCTGGAACAAGCCCTCCGTGACGGTCATCGGCATCGATGCGACCAGTGTCGAAGCCGCATCCAACACCCTGCTTCCCGAGACCACGGTCGTCATCAGCGCCCGTGTCGCACCGGGCCAGCGCGCCGAGGACGCCTACGCGGCCCTCGAGTCGCACCTGCGCGCCCACGCACCTTTCGGTGCGGACCTCACCTTCTCGGACGTCGACCTCGGCAACGGCTTCCTCGTCGACACCAGCGGCTGGGCGGTGTCTCTCACCCGTGACGCGATGCGCGACGGCTACGGTGTCGCGCCGGTCGACCTGGGCGTCGGGGGCTCGATCCCGTTCATCGCCGATCTCGTCCGCGAGTTCCCGGAGGCCCAGATCCTCGTGACCGGCGTCGAGGACCCGCACTCGCGTGCGCACAGCCCGAACGAGTCACTGCATCTGGACACGTTCCGCCACGCCGTGGCGACAGAGGCTCTGCTCCTGTCGCGCATGAACGACCTCACGGCGTGATCCGGCCCTCCGTCGGAACCGGAGGGTAAAATCCAAGTACCCGCCGTGCGAGCGCGGCCCGTCCCAAGGAGCGACATGAGCGACACCATCCTCACCCCCGACACCACCCGTGCCCACGGCGTCAGCCTGACCAGCGCGGCGGCGACCAAGGTCAAGAACCTGCTCGAGCAGGAGGGTCGTGACGACCTTCGTCTGCGCGTCGCCGTCCAGCCTGGAGGTTGCTCGGGTCTGATCTACCAGCTGTACTTCGACGAGCGCTACCTCGAGGGTGACGAGACCGTCGATTTCGACGGAGTCGAGGTCATCATCGACAACATGAGCGTCCCCTATCTCGACGGGGCATCCATCGACTTCAAGGACACGATCTCCGAGCAGGGCTTCACGATCGACAACCCCAACGCGGCTGGCAGCTGCGCTTGCGGCGACAGCTTCCACTGAGCCGCAGACCCCCGGTCAACCTGCGTGGTTGGCATGAATCGGGTGTGAGGTTGCCCTAGACTTGGGTGTGCCCTGTCCGCAATCTGAAAGGTGCATCGTGCCCTCGAAACGCAGCCTTCGTTGGGTCGCTCTTCCTCTGGGAGTGGTGACGGCCGTGGCCCTGGCTGGATGTACCACCACCGAGCTGAACGGGTATCTCCCCGGCTTCGTGGAAGACGGACCAGCAGCCACGAACCAGACCGAGCGCGTCTCGTCGCTCTGGGTGAATTCGTGGATCGTTCTGCTGGCCGTCGGCATCATCACCTGGGGTCTCATGGCCTGGGCCGCGATCGCCTACCGTCGTCGCAAGGGCCAGACCGGCCTCCCGGTGCAGATGCGCTACAACATGCCGATCGAGATCTTCTATACGATCGTGCCGCTCATCCTCGTGGTCGGGATGTTCTTCTTCACCGCTCGTGATCAGGCCGAGATCGAGGCGAAGTGGGACGACCCCGACGTCGAGATCACCGCGATCGCAAAGCAGTGGGCGTGGGACTTCCAGTACGACGGCGAAGAAGAGGACAACTCCGACGCCGTCTGGACCATGGGCATCCAGGCCCAGCCCGATGCCGCAGGAAACATCGATCAGGACGCGCTCCCGACGCTCGTCCTCCCCGTCGACAAGAAGGTCACGATCGACCTTCAGTCGCGCGACGTCATCCACTCGTTCTGGATCATCGACTTCCTCTACAAGAAGGACATGTTCATCGGACGGGACAACTCCTGGTCGTTCATCCCCACACGTGAGGGTACGTATCAGGGCAAGTGCGCCGAGCTCTGCGGCGAGTACCACTCGATGATGCTCTTCAACGTCAAGGTCGTCTCGCAGTCCGAGTACGACGCCTACCTTGAGACGCTCAAGGAAGAAGGCAACACGGGCGACATCACCGACGCCTACGACCGTCTGTCGAACTATCCCGGGAAGACCGGGACGACCGGCACCGAGGAAGGAGAGGAGTAAGCCATGTCGACCACAGAAGCACCCCGCACCGACGAGGCCCCTCGCTCCCGTCCCACCACTCTGCCTCCGCGTCAGGCTGCTCTGCTGAGCTCCTCGCGCGTCGAGCAGAAGGGCAACATCGTCGTCAAGTGGATCACGTCCACCGACCACAAGACGATCGGATACATGTATCTGATCGCCTCGGTGATCTTCTTCCTCCTCGGCGGTGTGATGGCTCTCGTCATCCGTGCCGAGCTGTTCGCGCCGGGCATGCAGATCATCCCGACGAAGGAGCAGTACAACCAGCTGTTCACGATGCACGGCACGATCATGCTGCTGATGTTCGCGACGCCGCTGTTCGCCGGATTCGCCAACGCGATCCTGCCGCTGCAGATCGGCGCTCCCGACGTCGCGTTCCCGCGTCTGAACGCCTTCGCCTTCTGGCTGTTCCTCTTCGGATCGACGATCGCCGTCGCCGGCTTCCTCACCCCGCAGGGCGCGGCCTCGTTCGGATGGTTCGCGTACCAGCCGCTCGCGAGCGCGACGTTCTCACCGGGTGCGGGTGGAAACCTGTGGATGCTGGGACTCGGAATCTCCGGATTCGGCACGATCCTCGGTGCCGTGAACTTCATCACGACGATCATCACGATGCGTGCCCCGGGTATGACGATGTGGCGGATGCCGATCTTCAGCTGGAACACGCTGATCACGAGCCTCCTCATCCTCATGGCGTTCCCGGTTCTCGCAGCTGCCATCTTCGCCGCCGGCGCGGACCGTGTTCTGGGTGCTCACATCTACGACCCGGCCAACGGTGGAGTCCTGCTCTGGCAGCACCTGTTCTGGTTCTTCGGTCACCCCGAGGTCTACATCATCGCGCTGCCGTTCTTCGGCATCGTCTCCGAGATCTTCCCGGTGTTCAGTCGTAAGCCGATCTTCGGCTACAAGACCCTCGTCTACGCGACCATCGCGATCGCCGCGCTCTCCGTGGCTGTGTGGGCACACCACATGTACGTCACCGGCTCCGTGCTGCTGCCGTTCTTCGCGGTGATGACCATGCTCATCGCCGTGCCGACGGGTGTGAAGATCTTCAACTGGATCGGCACGCTCTGGCGAGGATCCGTGACGTTCGAGACCCCGATGGTGTTCGCACTCGGATTCCTCGTGTCGTTCGTCTTCGGCGGTCTGACCGGGGTCATCCTCGCAGCCCCGCCGCTCGACTTCGCGCTCTCCGACTCGTACTTCGTCGTCGCGCACTTCCACTACGTGGTGTTCGGAACCGTCGTCTTCGCGATGTTCGCCGGCTTCTACTTCTGGTGGCCGAAGTGGACCGGACGGATGCTCAACGAGCGACTCGGCTACATCCACTTCTGGATGCTGTTCATCGGCTTCCACATGACCTTCCTCATCCAGCACTGGCTGGGTGTCGACGGCATGCCCCGTCGGTACGCGGACTACTCGGCGTTCGACAACTGGACGTGGCAGAACCAGGTATCGACCATCGGTGCCATCATCCTGGGCGCCTCGATGCTGCCGTTCTTCTTGAACGTGTGGATCACGGCGCGCAAGGCCCCGAAGGTCACGGTCAACGACCCGTGGGGTTACGGTGGCTCGCTCGAGTGGGCGACATCGTGCCCGCCGCCGCGCCACAACTTCACGTCGATCCCGCGCATCCGCAGCGAGCGTCCCGCGTTCGACCTGAACCACCCGGAGGCATCCGACATCCCGGTTGCGGCCGGCGAGCGAGAGGTGCACTGAGCCATGCGCGACAACGTCATCCTCTGGTGGGTCCTGACCGCGTTCTTCGCCCTCATCGGCGTCGTCTACACGGGGTGGCACATCATCGCCACACCGGCGGACAATTTCGCCGAGCGCATCGAGTGGGTCGGTACGACGGCTCTCTTCTTCGCTGCGTTCATGGGAGCGATGGTGGCGTTCTACCTCGATCGCACCCACCACGCGCAGGGTGGGGAGCTTCCCGAGGACATCCTGACCAGCGACATCGACGACGGTGATCCCGAGCTCGGTGAGTTCAGCCCGTGGTCGTGGTGGCCGCTCGTGCTCGCAGGCTCCGCTGCGGTGTTCATCGTCGGCCTGGCCGTCGGACACTTCCTGTTGCCGATCGGCCTCGCGATCTTCGTCGTGGCGATCATCGGCTGGGTCTACGAGTACTACCGCGGTAACTTCGCCCGCTGACTCCCTGCTGACTGACGAAGGCCCCCGGATCATTCCGGGGGCCTTCGTCGTGCGCGTGTGAAGTGGCTGTTGTCGGCTTGTCTCGCCGTACACTTCGGGGGCCGACACGCCAACGTCAGGACGCTTTCGCGGAAAACACCCGTCAGCTGGCGTGTCGGCCCCCAAAGTGGAACGAGAACCGAGAACCGAGAACCGAGAACCGCCGGCAGGCTAAGCGAGGCGCATACGCGGGCGTGGTTGGCGCACGCAGACACTCAGGCGCGGCTGCGGATCCGAGGTATGCCCGTGGTCGGGTCCACCGGACGTCGATGGATGCCGTCGGCGTCCTGGATCGGATAGCCCTCACGAACCCAGTACTCGTAGCCGCCGATCATCTCGCGCACCTCGTAGCCGAGCTTCGCGAACTCGAGCGCACCCTTGGCGCCGGCGTTGCAACCAGGACTCCAGCAGTACACGACGACAGCGGCATCCGTCGGGATCTCCTCTGGCGCTCGACGGGCGATCTCGCTGTAGTGCATGTGCACGGCGCCGGCGACTCGCCCCTGCGCCCACGCCTCGTCGGAGCGGACGTCGATCAAGTAGACGTGCTCGCCGACTGTACGGGCGGCATGCACGTCGCTGGCGTCGGTCTCGTAGGCGAGCTTGGCGGAGTAGTAGTCGATGCGGTCGATCATGGGTTCAGCGTAGCTGTGCCTCAAGCGGCCTCGCCGCATGTACGCGGCCGTTCAGGCACGCTTTCCGGCCAGGTTGAGCGTACGCCTCTCACAGTGTGCGCAGCGGAGGAGATCTGCGGAGGGGAGGGGCGGATGCTCTTAGAGAACCTCCCGAGTGCAGATCACCTGCGCACGGCAGGCGCTCCTGCGCGAGGTCGTGTGTGTGCAGCTGTGGACGACCCTCGGCTCGGACAGGGGACCCGTCTCCGAGGGTCAGATGAGACCTGGCAAAGAAGAAGGGCCCTGCCGACATGCGGCAGGGCCCTGGGAGGAGGGGAAGGCTTACTCGCCGTCCTTCTCCGACTTCTTACGAGGCTTCTTCGTCGGCTCGGTGGCGATCACCGTGCTCGGCGTGTTCGGCGTCTCGTCGACGTGAGTCTCCTCAGCCGGCTCCAGCGGAGCATCCGGGAATCCGGCGCGCTCATGAGCGCCCTGGATCTCGGCCGCCTCCGCCTCATCGGCGTGAGCGGTGACGTGGTGCTGGTGAGCATCCGCCTCTTCGATCTCGGCCTGCGTGAGCGGCGACAGGCGATCTTCGAAGAACCACCGGGAGAGCGACGAGCGAAGGTTCTGCGTCCACGGGATGCGGCCCTTGTCGTTCGGACGCACGACAAGGGGCTCGTAGCCGTCGACGTCGATGAGCTTCCAACGGTCGTACGTGTCGACCGGCTGGTGCACCTCGATGAACTCGCCACCGGGAAGGCGGACGATGCGCCCCGACTCGTAGCCGTGCAGAACGATCTCGCGGTCCTTCTTCTGCAGAGCGATCGCGATGCGCTTCGCGACGAAGTAGCCGAGGATCGGACCCAGGAAGAGCAGCGCCTGCAGAGTGTGGATCACTCCCTCCATCGTGAGCATGAAGTGCGTCGCGATGAGGTCGGACGATGCTGCGGCCCAGAGGACGGCGTAGAAGATCACACCGGCCACACCGATTCCGGTGCGGGTCGCTGCGTTGCGGGGGCGCTGAGCGATGTGGTGCTCGCGCTTGTCGCCCGTGATCCACGCCTCGATGAAGGGGTAGATCGCGACGAGCACGATGAACAGCCCGAGGACGATCACCGGCAACAGGATGCCGAACGACCAGGTGTGGTTCAGGAACACGACATCGAGGTTCGACGGTGCGAGTCGGAGAGCGCCGTCGGCGAACCCGATGTACCAGTCGGGCTGCGTACCCGCCGAGACGGGGGAGGGGTCGTACGGACCGTAGTTCCAGATCGGGTTGATCTGGAAGAACGTCGCGATCAGGACGATCGTGCCGAAGACGATGAACAGGTAACCGCCCATCTTGGACATGTACACCGGCATCATCGGGTAGCCCACGACGTTCTCGTTCGTGCGGCCGGGGCCGGCGAACTGCGTGTGCTTGTTGACGATCATCAGCATCAGGTGCACGACGATCAGACCGATGACGAGCAGCGGCAGCAACAGGATGTGCAGCGTGTAGAGGCGCCCGACGATCGCGGTACCGGGGAACTCGCCGCCGAAGAGGAGGAACGAGATCCAGGTACCGACCAGCGGGAAGCCCTTGATCATGCCGTCGATGATGCGGAGACCGTTGCCCGAGAGCAGGTCGTCAGGCAGCGAGTAGCCGGTGAAGCCCTCGGCCATCGCGAGGATGAACAGGACGAAGCCGATCACCCAGTTGAGCTCGCGCGGCTTGCGGAAGGCGCCCGTGAAGAAGACGCGCAGCATGTGCACGCCGATGCCGGCGACGAAGACCAGCGCGGCCCAGTGATGGATCTGGCGGACCAGAAGACCACCGCGGAGGTCGAACGAGATGTGCAGCGAAGACTCGAGCGCTGCGGACATCTCGATGCCGCGCATCGGCGCATACGCACCGGTGTAGTGCGTCTCGACCATGGAGGCCTGGAAGAAGAACGTCAGGAAGGTTCCCGACAGGAACACGGCGACGAAGCTCCACAGAGCGATCTCGCCGAGCATGAAGGACCAGTGGTCGGGGAAGATCTTGCGACCGAGCTCCTTGACGAAACCCGAGATGCTCGTGCGCTCGTCAATGTAGTTCGACGCGGCACCGACGAAGCGACCACCGAGTGGTGCCTTGGTGTCCTTCTCGTCCTTGGACAGCGTTGCGGTGCTCAATGGCGCTCCCAGAAGCTCGGGCCGACGGGCTCGGTGAAGTCACTTCGTGCGACGAGGTAACCCTCGTCGTCGACGGTGATGGGCAGCTGAGGCAGCGGACGCGCGGCCGGGCCGAAGATGACCTTGGCGTGATCCGTGACGTCGAACTGCGACTGGTGGCAGGGGCAGAGGAGATGGTGCGTCTGCTGCTCGTACAGGGCGACAGGGCAGCCGACGTGCGTGCAGACCTTGGAGTATGCGACGATGCCGTCGTACGACCAGTCCTTGCGCTCCTCGGACTCGATGAGCTGCTCGGGGCGCAGGCGCATCATGAGGACGATGGCCTTGGCCTTCTCCTCGAGGTAGCCGTCATGGTGGCTCAGCTCTGCGAGCTCCTCGGGGATGACGTGGAAGGCCGAGCCCAGCGTGACCTCCGCGGCGCGGATGGGTGTTCCATCCGGATCCCGAACGAGACGCGAGCCCTTCTCCCACATCGTCTGCTTGAGCAGGACGACGGGGTCACCCGCGGTGGGGTCCTCCGGCGTGGAGTGCGGGGCGAGGCCCCGGAAGAGGGTCACACCCGGGATGATCGACGCGACGATCGCTGCGAACAGCGAGTTGCGGATCATCGTGCGTCGTCCGAAGCCGGACTCCTCGTTGGCGGCTTCGAATGCCTTGATGACGGCTGCACGCGTGGGCTCGGATCCACGCGTCGGGTGGCGGAACTCGATGTGCTCCTTGTCGCTCATCAGCGCCTTCGACCAGTGGATCGCTCCGATGCCGAGGGCGAGGAGCGCGAGTGCGATTCCCAGGCCGATGAAGAGGTTGTTCTGACGGATGTCGATGAGAGCGCCGCTCTCGATCGGGAACAGCATGTAGGCGGCGACCGCCCAGATGCTTCCGGCGAGCGACAGGTAGAACAGCGTGTAGACCGTGCGCGCGGCCGCCTTCTCCGCGCGCGGGTCCTTGTCGGTCATCCGCTCACGGTGCGGCGGCAACCCCGGGTTCTGTGCGGGGTCGCTGACTGCGACGCCCAGCCCTGGGGAGGGCTGGTAGGCCTCGAGGGCCTGCGAGTCGTCGTCGTGTGCCATGGTGCTCCTCGTACGTTCCTCTTCGATGTTCACTCGTCAGTTGGACTTCGCCGTGATCCACACGGTGACGGCGACGAGCGCGCCGATACCGAAGATCCAGACGAAGAGGCCCTCGGACACCGGTCCGAGCGAACCGAGCGAGAACCCGCCGATCTGCACGGACTCCTGCTGGTAGAGGAGAGCGGAGATGATGTCGCGCTTGTCCTCGTCCGACAGGTTCATGTCGCCGAAGACCGGCATGTTCTGGGGACCGGTGACCATGGCCGCATAGATGTGCAGCGCGCTGGTCTCGGTCAGTGCGGGAGCGTACTTGCCCTCGGTGAGCGCTCCACCGGCAGCGGCGACGTTGTGGCACATCGCGCAGTTGACGCGGAACAGTTCGGCGCCGTGAGCGACGTCGCCTTCGCCGTCGAGGATCTCGTCAGCGGGGAAGGTGGGCCCGGGGGCCTCCTCTTGCACGTAGGACGAGATCGCGAGGATCTGGTCCTCGGTGAACTGCGGTGTCTTCTGCGGAGCCTGCGGGCCCTGCATCTGCAGCGGCATGCGTCCGGTCGACATCTGGAACTCGACGGCCAGCTCGCCCACGCCGTAGAGGCTGGGGCCGTTCGCGGTGCCCTGCATGTCGAGACCGTGACAGGTTGCGCAGTTCGCCTGGAACAGCTTCTCGCCGTCTTCGACCGTGAGAGTCGTCGATGCGGTCTGGGTGTCGGCCGCGGCGAAGGCGGCGGACGTGCCGGCGTACACCGCGCCGGTGATCATGAGTCCTGCTCCGATGAGGGCGACCGCGGCCAGTGGGCTGCGGCGACCGTGGGAACGGCGCTTCTTCTCTCGTGCCATCTCGTAGATCAGCTCCGTTCTTACTTCAGGAAGTAGATGACGATGAACAGCACGATCCAGACGACGTCGACGAAGTGCCAGTAGTAGGACACCACGATCGAGGAGGTCGCCTCCTTGTGCCGGAAGTTCTTGACCGCGTAGGCGCGGCCGATGACGAGCAGGAACGCGACCAGACCACCGGTGACGTGCAGGGCGTGGAAGCCGGTCGTCAGGTAGAAGGCCGATGCGTAGGCGTCAGCACTGATCGGCATGCCTTCGGCAACGAGCGTCGCGTACTCCCACACCTGGCCGGAGACGAAGATCGCTCCGAGTGCGAAGGTGAGGAAGAACCACTCGACCATGCCCCAGCCGAACAGGCGGCGACGGCCGGCGCTGTTCTTCTGACCCTTCCCGATGCGGTAGGGCTGGAGGTCTTCTGCCGCGAACACGCCCATCTGGCAGGTGAACGAGGAGAACACGAGGATCGCGGTGTTGATGAACGCGAACGGAACGTTCAGCAGCTCGGTGCGATCGGCCCACAGATCCGGGGAGGTGCTGCGGAGGGTGAAGTAGATCGCGAAGAGTCCCGCGAAGAACATCACCTCGCTGCCGAGCCACACAATGGTGCCGACAGCTACCGGGTTGGGCCGCTTGATCGTTCTCGCCGCCGGGGCATACGTCGCTGAGGTCGTCACCCCTCCATTATGGCCGATCCGCGGGAGTGATTCTTGCACCGCAAGCCGTCGTTTCGCCCTCGGTCGACTAAGGGGACCCTAAGAAAACGCTGCGAATCGGCGGTGAATACGCGGGAAACCACGCGTGAGGGCACAGATGCGCCCGTCCTGGGATCGAGTGATCATTTTCTCAGCGCCGATAGGATCGCACACATGGCGGATTCCCTCACCTGGCCCGATGTGCTCACCACTCTGCTGGAGCGACGCGATCTCAGCGTCTGGGAGTCCACCTGGGCCATGCGTCAGATCATGCGCGGGGACGTGACCGAGGCGCAGCTCGCCGGATTCCTCGTCGCGCTGCGCGCGAAGGGCGAGACGATCGATGAGATCGTCGGTTTCCGCGATGCGATCCTCGAAGCGGCGGTGCCGCTCCCGGTCTCGCCCGATGTGCTCGACATCGTGGGCACGGGAGGCGACCGCGTGGGCACGGTCAACGTGTCGACGACTGCGGCCGTCATCATCGGCGCGGCCGGTATCCCGGTCGTCAAGCACGGCAACCGTGCCGCCAGTTCGGCATCCGGCTCCTCCGACGTCCTCGGGGCGCTGGGCCTGGAACTGACGCTGGACCCGGCGCACGTCGCATCCATCCTCGATCGCACCGGCATCACGTTCGCCTGGGCGGGGGCATTCCACCCAGGCTTCAAGCATGCGGGCGCCGTGCGGTCGCAGCTCGGGGTGCCGACGGTCTTCAACATGCTCGGTCCGCTCTGCAACCCCGCACGTGCCGAGGCCAACGCGGTCGGGGTCGCTCAGATCGAGCGCGTGCCCCTCATCACCGGGGTGTTCCGTACCCGCGGCGCGACTGCGCTGGTGTTCCGCGGTGACGACGGCCTCGACGAGCTCACCACGACAGGGCACAGTCGCATCTGGGAGGTCACCCGCGGAGACATCCACGAGCACGACCTGGATCCGCGCGACCTCGGCATCCCGATCGCCGACCTCTCCGACCTGATCGGCGGCTCGCCCGAGCACAACGCCGACGTCCTGCGTCGCACGCTCGCCGGCGAGCGGGGACCGGTGCGCGACATCGTGCTGCTGAACGCGGCCGCGGGCATCGTCGCCTTCGAACTCTCGCAGGATGCGGCGCAGGTACAGCGCCCGATCCTGGAACGGCTTCGTGAGGGCTTCTCGAAGGCCGAGGCCGCTGTCGACGACGGTCGTGCGGAGGCGAAGCTCGAGGAGTGGATCGGCGTCAGCCGGGAGCTGGCTTCGGCCTGAGGAGCATCGTGGATCCCGTCGCCGCTCTGCTGGAGATCGCCGAGCTCCTGGAGCGAGAGCGGGCGTCGAGATATCGGGCGAAGGCTTTTCGTAAGGCGGCCGCGGTCTTCGAGAACCTGTCGGAGGACGTGCGGACTGATCCGGTGCGTCTGCGAGCCGCGGAGGGCATCGGCGAATCCACCTTCGCCGTGATCCGCGAGGCGCAGTCGGGGTCCGACCCGAAGTACCTCGTCGAGCTCCGTGGCGACGTCGAAGCGCAGATCTCCTCGCTCCTTCGGCCGAAGCTGCGCGGCGACCTGCACGCGCACACGGAATGGTCGGACGGAACGACTGCGATCGCCGTGATGGCGGAGGCCGCTCGCGCGCAGGGACATGAGTACCAGGCGATCACCGATCATTCGCCTCGGCTGCGCGTCGCGCGTGGGCTGTCTGCAGAGCGCTTGCGCGAGCAGATCCCGCTCGTCAGGGCGGAGTCGCGCGACGGCTTGCGGATGCTGGCCGGTATCGAGGTCGACATCCTCGACGACGGCGCCCTCGACCAGGAGGACGAGCTTCTCGCCGAGCTCGACATCGTCGTCGCGTCGGTCCATTCGCAGTTGAGGATGGAGTCGCGTGCGATGACGGCGCGCATGATCGCGGCGGTGTCGAACCCGCGGGTGAACGTGCTCGGGCACTGCACCGGGCGTCTGGTTCAGGGGGAGCGCGGAACGCGGCCGCCGTCGAGCTTCGATGCGGCGGCGGTGTTCGCGGCGTGCGCGGAGCACGGCGTGGCAGTGGAGATCAATTCGCGTCCGGAGCGGCAGGACCCACCGGGCGACCTGATCGCGATCGCCCTGGACGCGGGATGCCTGTTCTCGATCGACTCGGATGCTCACGCCCCCGGCCAGCTGTCGCTGCTGGATCACGGGGCGCAGCGGGCCGAGGGCGCCGGCGTTCCGGCATCGCGCATCGTCACGACGTGGGGACTCGAGCGGCTGCTCGCCTGGGCGGAGTGAATGCGGGAGGAGACCCGCCGTCTCTGTCGCCGCTGGACCCTCTCTGCTGATGCCGGCCGAGAGTTCCTGTCATGCAGGCCGCGCGCTGCCGCTATGACGCGGTCGCGGCGACTGCCGTGAGCGCGCGGATCATTGAGGTGCCGAGGTTCCATTTCTCCGCGAGCGAGGCCGCGGCATCCTGCTCGGACGGGTCGAGCGCACGCAGCGAGAGCGCCGGCGGGGTGATGTCGAGATCGCGCGCGACCTCGACGACCGTGGGCGCGACGTCGAGGTAGCTCGATGCTGCGAGGATCTTCGCCCTGACTCCGGCGCTCATCCCCTCGCCGGCGTCGGCTGCGGCGCGGATGCCCGCGAGATCGCCGTGCGCCTGCAGCAATGTGGCTGCGGTCTTCTCGCCGACTCCGGCGACTCCGGGCAGACCGTCTGAGGCGTCGCCGCGCATGGTCGCGAAATCGGCGTACTGCGAGGGGAGCACTCCGTACTTGGACACCACGACGGTGTCGGTGACGATCTCGAGATTGCTCATGCCGCGCGCCGTATAGATGACGCGCACGTCGCGTGCGTCATCGACGAGTTGGAACAGGTCGCGGTCGCCGGTGACGATGTCGACGGGGATGGTGGACTTCGTCGCGAGGGTGCCGATCACATCGTCGGCCTCATGCTCGGCGACGCCGATGATCGGGATGCCCAGCACATCGAGGGTCTGACGGATGAGCGGGATCTGCGCCTCGAGCGGGTCGGGGACCTCTTCGACATCGGGACCCGTCGCGACGACCTCGACGACGCGGTGGGACTTGTAGCTCGGGATCAGATCGACGCGCCACTGCGGACGCCAGTCGTCGTCCCAACATGCGACGACGTGCGTGGGTTCGTAGAGGGTGATGAGCTTGGCGATGATGTCGAGCAGACCTCGCGCCGCGTTGATCGGGGATCCGTCAGGCGCGGTCACCTTGTCCGGCACGCCGTAGAACGCGCGGAAGTACAGAGAGGCGGTATCGAGCAGCATCAGACGTTCAGTCACGGTCGACAGTCTCGCATGAGACGGGGACACCCCACGAGGGTCGGCATCCGCTCAGCAGCCCGGGGCGCCGGGGCTCTCTGCGCACGTCCGTGCGACGAGCGCGGTGTGCGCTTCGAAGATGCGGATCTCCTGCGGATCGCTGGGGATCGACAGCTGGCCGCTCAGTGGGAACCAGCCGCCTCCGATATCGACCTCGGCGGTGTACCGGATGCTCAGCGTCGCGGTGTATGTTCCCCGTTCTGTGTAGATGTGGCTGGTCGGCGTGGATGTGAACTGCGCCTGCCCGAGGTCCTGCCAGCTCGCACCGGCGGATGAGAAGGACGCGGAGGTGCCGTCGCCGAAGCTGTAGTCGTAGGCGACCGGCGTGAAGCGTACGGACACGGGCATGCCGAAGATCGTGCCCGTGGATGTCTGCACGGAAGCCGCCGCGACGAAGTTCGTCGCCATCCCTGCGATGCCGGCGTTCCCGGGCTCGGCTGCGAGAGGTACGGCGACCGGGGCGAAGCTCGCGACGTCTGTGAGGGTGATCTCCGGGATCGGAGGAGGATCGGGTGCCGTCGGATCCTCGGGATCCTCATCGTCGATGCGATCGCGGAAGCACTTCGTGTACGAATCCCAGGACGTCAGACATTCGTCGAAGTCCTGCACGGTTCGGATGCGCGTCGTCGTGGTGTCGGACGGGGGATCGACGGAGGGGGCGTCGGTGTCGTGGACGGTATTGGTGTGGTGGTTGTCGTCCGTGGTCTGGGTGCCAGTGATGTCCACGGAGGTGTCGTCATTGCAAACATTCATGATGATTGCTGCGTCGGAACATCCCGCGGCCAAGGTTGGCCCTGTCAAAGAGGCAACCAGGATGGACACAGTGATGGCAGAAGTCAGCATTTCAAATCCTCGGACGTCCGGTAATCAGAGATCAGCATTCGTCCCGGTGTTCCAGTGATGGTGACGATCAGACCGTATGTGTCCTTCCGTTCTGGAGGAGTTACGTCCTCATCGTTAGAGTTGATCGCTCGCGCCTGCGAGATGTCGAGACAAACCCGAGCCTCGATCGATGGAACCTGTGAGTCGACATCAGACGAGAGGCCCGTGAAGCTCAATATCCTGGTGTCGCCTTCGATTCGAATGCCTTGTGCTTCCAGATCGCGGGTCGTTGAGAGTTCAGACTCAAGAACTCCGCCCGCAAGATACTCGTGAGGGTCAGCGGTCGGGTCCCCGCTTCGAAAGAGATTGAGAGCCTCGTTGTACGCCCGGTACACCTCTTCCGCCGCGGCGAACGCCTCCTCCTCACTCGCGAAGGCGGAGGTCGGGGTGGGCGAGGGGGAAGGTTCCGCGCCCACGGAGCATCCGGACACCGCTACCAGCGTCGCGACGGCGAGTACGGTGGTCGCGAGCGCGCGTGTTGCGTGCTGTTGCGGAGTCATCCGAGAACGCTAGCCGAGCAGGTACTCTCGCGGGAGAGTTATCCACAGGCTTCGACACCGCCGGACCGCTTCGGAACCCGCACCACAGCCGCGGAGATGTCTGGTAGCCTGAACTGTCACTCGTGGCACGCATACGTGTGCCCTCGTGGCGAGAATCAATCCAACTGCTGCAGGGTGCGGATCGGGCGCGCGCGTCCGGTGCCTCGCAGCCCGAGTCTCCATTCAACAAGGACAACCCACTACATGACTACCGCAACGACCGCCCCGGCCACCAAGCAGGTCGCCATCAACGACATCGGATCTGCTGAGGACTTCCTGGCCGCGGTCGAGAAGACCCTGAAGTTCTTCAACGACGGCGACATCATCGAGGGCACGATCGTCAAGATCGACCGCGACGAGGTCCTGCTCGACGTCGGCTACAAGACCGAGGGCGTCATCCCCTCGCGCGAGCTCTCCATCAAGCACGACGTCGACCCCAACGAGGTCGTCAAGGTCGGCGACGAGGTCGAGGCTCTCGTTCTCCAGAAGGAGGACAAGGAAGGCCGCCTGATCCTCTCCAAGAAGCGTGCGCAGTACGAGCGCGCCTGGGGAGACGTCGAGAAGATCAAGGAGAACGACGGCGTCGTCACCGGCACCGTCATCGAGGTCGTCAAGGGTGGCCTCATCGTCGACATCGGCCTCCGTGGCTTCCTCCCGGCCTCGCTCATCGAGCTGCGTCGCGTCCGCGACCTCACGCCGTACCTCGGCCAGGAGATCGAGGCCAAGATCCTCGAGCTCGACAAGAACCGCAACAACGTCGTCCTGAGCCGCCGTGCGCTGCTCGAGCAGACGCAGTCGGAGTCGCGCACCACGTTCCTCAACAACCTGCACAAGGGTCAGGTCCGCAAGGGCGTCGTGTCGTCGATCGTGAACTTCGGTGCGTTCGTCGACCTCGGCGGCGTCGACGGTCTCGTCCACGTCTCCGAGCTGTCCTGGAAGCACATCGAGCACGCCTCCGAGGTCGTCGAGGTGGGCCAGGAGGTCACCGTCGAGATCCTCGAGGTCGACCTCGACCGCGAGCGCGTCTCCCTGTCGCTGAAGGCGACGCAGGAGGACCCGTGGCAGGTCTTCGCCCGTACCCACGCGATCGGTCAGGTCACGCCGGGTAAGGTCACCAAGCTCGTCCCGTTCGGCGCGTTCGTGCGCGTCGCAGACGGCATCGAGGGCCTCGTACACATCTCCGAGCTCTCCAGCAAGCACGTCGAGCTGGCTGAGCAGGTCGTGTCGGTCGGCGAAGAGGTCTTCGTCAAGGTCATCGACATCGACCTCGAGCGTCGTCGCATCTCGCTGTCGCTGAAGCAGGCCAACGAGTCGGTCGACCCCAACGGCACCGAGTTCGACCCGGCCCTCTACGGCATGCTCGCCGAGTACGACGAGAACGGCGAGTACAAGTACCCGGAGGGCTTCGACGCCGAGACCGGTGCGTGGAAGGAAGGCTTCGACGCTCAGCGCGAGGCTTGGGAGCAGGAGTACGCCGCGGCTCAGTCGCGCTGGGAGGCGCACAAGGCTCAGGTCCTCAAGGCGGCCGAGGCCGAGGCAGAGGCCGGCGCCGACTTCGGCGGCCAGTCCTTCTCCAGCGACTCCGCCGGCGCGGGCACGCTCGCTGACGACGAGGCTCTCGCGGCTCTGCGCGAGAAGCTCTCGGGCGGCAACGCGTAAGCATATCGCTCAGGAACGGGCCGTCACCTCTCGAGGTGGCGGCCCGTTCCGCATCTCCGGTCGACGCGCCGATGCCGCATCCTCCCGTCGTGAAAGGATGGATGACATGGCACTCATCGCGCTCACCGGGGGCATCGCCTCGGGAAAATCGACCATCGCCGCGCGTCTTGCAGAGCTCGGCGCGATCGTCGTCGACGCGGACCGGATCGTGAGAGACGTGCAGGCGCCGGGATCTCCTGTCCTCGCGCGCATCGAGGAGGAGTTCGGCAGCGATGTGATCGACTCCGACGGTGCGCTCGACCGTGCCGCTCTCGGCGCGAAGGTGTTCGGAGACCCGGAGCGTCTCGGGATGCTCAACGGCATCGTGCATCCCGCCGTGCGCGCCGAGTCCCAGCGGCGCTTCGAGGCGGCGCTGGCCGATGATCCTTCGGCTGTCGTGGTCTACGACGTGCCTCTCCTGGTGGAGGCCCGCGTCGACGATCCCTGGGACCTCATCGTCGTCGCGCACGCGCCGGCAGCCGTCCGTCTCCGCCGTCTCATCGAGCTGCGCGGTATGGACGGGACCACGGCGCAGGCGCGGATCGACGCTCAGGTGTCGGATGACGCACGTCTCGCGGTCGCGGACGTGGTCATCGACACGGCGGGAACTCTCGAGCACACTCTCGCGCAGGTCGATCAACTGTGGACGAGGATCGCCGCGCGGTGAGGCGTTCCGGCGCGGGGCGACGCCCGCTGCGCGCCCTCTGACAGCATCGATGCATGCACCACCGCTTCCTCGAGGCCTACGACGCCCAGCTGCGCACCACACCCGAGACGGTGCACGCATCATCCGTGTCCGTCCAGGGTCCGCTGCATCTGGCGGTGTTCGGCGGCACTCAGGGCTTCGTCACCTACGCCGACCTCGGTGGGGCGGATGCCGACGCGATCGGCGACCTGGTGGACGAAGCGGTGGCACACTTCCAGCGGATGCCCGCGGTCACCTCTGTCGAATGGAAGACCAGGGCACATGACGTCGCCCCGGGACTGCATGATGCGCTCATCGCCCGCGGGTTCATCCCGGAGGACGCCGAATCGATCATGATCGGCGAGGCGGAGCTCCTCGCGCAGCACGTCGACGTTCCGGACGGCGTCGATATCCGGCGGGCGACGACAGAGGACGAGGTGATCTCCGCCGGTCGAATGCAGGGGCGGATCTTCGACGACGCCGAGTGGAGACGGCGTGTCGACGAGGTCATCGAACGCATGCACGCCGACGAGTCGGTCGAGTTCTGGATCGCCGTCGCGGATGGTGCGGTGGTGAGTGCCGGCCGCCTGGAGCCGGTCGCCGGCACCGAGTTCGCGGGACTGTGGGGCGGAGCCACGGATCCGGCCTGGCGGGGGCGGGGGATCTACCGCGCGCTCACGGCGCAGCGGGCGAATGCGGCGATCCGGCGTGGAGTCCGCTATCTCCAGTCGGACTCGACGGAGTTCTCACGTCCGATCCTGGAGCGGTCAGGGCTGATCCGGGTGTCGAGCACGACCCCCTACGTGTGGGCACCCGCCTGAGCGGCAGCGCGGCGGCGTGAGCGCCGGCGCCGCAGGACGATCACCGCGACGACGAGCCCGACAAGGAGGACGGCCGCCAGTACGGGGACCACGATGGCGGCGACGGCGAGCACAGCCGATGCGCCGTCCTCGACCGTGCTCAACACGGGCGCGGCGAGTCCGCCCGTCGTCGCGTTCGCGGCGACGCGGGCGGTCGCCTTCGTGACGTGCACCACCAGGGCCACGCCTACGCCGATCACCACGGGCACCCAGGTGTTCATGGAGAAGAAAGTCGCGGGGTCGTCGACGGCGAGCGTCTGTGCGCTCGCCCCCGCTCCGAACGCGATGCCGCCGGAAGCCGGCCGGAGGATGCTCTGCACGATGTCGTTGAGCGAGTCGAGGGCGGGGATCTTGTCGGCCACGATCTCGAGCACGAGCAGGACTCCGACGATCCACAGCGCGAGATCGCTGGAAAGCCAGGACCATCCGCTCGGTAGCTGCACGGCGGGCAGGAAGCGGTCGGCGAGTCCCAGCAGGAAGAGCGGCATCCACGCGTTGAGGCCGGCGGACGCGGCGAGACTCGTGCCGATGATGAACTCGATCACGCCCCCAGATTAGGCGGCATCCGACCCCGACGCGATGTGACGCGCGAACCCGGCGAGCCGAGTGTCCGTGGCCACGCCTACGCTGGAATCATGCAACCCACACGCAGCGTCCGTCCCTTCGAGGTCGTCAGCGAATACGAGCCCGCCGGAGACCAGCCCAAGGCGATCGCCGAGCTCGCCGCCCGCATCAACGCGGGAGAGACGGACATCGTGCTGCTGGGCGCCACCGGTACCGGCAAGTCGGCCACGACGGCCTGGCTCGTCGAACAGGTGCAGCGGCCGACCCTCGTGCTCGCCCACAACAAGACCCTGGCCGCGCAGCTGGCGAACGAGTTCCGCGAGCTCATGCCGAACAACGCGGTCGAGTACTTCGTCTCGTACTACGACTACTACCAGCCCGAGGCCTACGTGCCGCAGACCGATACCTTCATCGAGAAGGACTCTTCGATCAACGCCGAGGTCGAGAGGTTGCGGCACTCCACGACGAACTCGCTGCTCAGCCGACGGGATGTCATCGTCGTGTCCACGGTGTCGTGCATCTACGGTCTCGGTGCTCCGGAGGAGTACCTGCGGGCGATGGTCGCCCTGCAGGTGGGGGAGCGCTACGACCGCGACGCGCTCATCCGTCAGTTCATAGCGATGCAGTACAACCGCAACGACGTCGACTTCTCGCGCGGGAACTTCCGGGTCCGCGGCGACACGATCGAGATCATCCCGGTGTACGAGGAGCATGCCATCCGGATCGAGCTGTTCGGCGACGAGATCGAGGCGCTGTACTCGCTGCACCCGCTCACGGGTGAGGTCATCGAGAAGCTCGACAGCGTGCCGATCTTCCCTGCATCGCACTATGTGGCGGGGACCGACGTGATCCAGCGTTCCATCGGGACCATCGAGACGGAGCTCGAGGAGCGGCTCGCCGAGTTCGAGCGGCAGGGAAAGCTGCTGGAGGCGCAGCGCTTGCGGATGCGCACGACCTTCGACCTCGAGATGCTGCAGCAGCTCGGATTCTGCTCCGGCATCGAGAACTATTCGCGCCACATGGACGGCCGGGAGGCGGGCGAGCCGCCCCACACCCTCCTCGACTTCTTCCCCGACGACTTCCTGCTCGTGATCGACGAGTCGCACGTCACCGTGCCGCAGATCGGCGCCATGTACGAGGGAGACGCCTCGCGCAAGCGTACGCTCGTCGACCACGGGTTCCGCCTTCCGAGCGCCATGGACAACCGACCGCTGCGATGGGACGAGTTCAAGAACCGCATCGGTCAGACCGTGTACCTCTCCGCGACGCCGGGCAAGTACGAGATGGGGATCGCCGACGGGGTGGTCGAGCAGATCATCCGTCCGACCGGTCTTGTCGACCCGCACATCATCGTCAAGCCGTCCAAGGGTCAGATCGATGATCTTCTCGAGGAGATCCGCGTTCGCGTCGGTCGCGACGAGCGCGTCCTGGTGACCACCCTCACGAAGAAGATGTCCGAGGAGCTCACGGACTTCCTCGGCGAGCACGGGGTGCGCGTCCGCTATCTGCATTCCGACGTCGATACGCTCCGCCGCGTCGAGCTGCTCAGCGAGCTGCGGGCCGGTGTCTACGACGTGCTGGTCGGCATCAACCTCCTGCGGGAAGGTCTCGACCTTCCTGAGGTCTCCTTGGTCGCGATCCTCGACGCCGACAAGGAGGGCTTCCTGCGCTCGGGGACATCGCTGATCCAGACGATCGGTCGAGCAGCGCGAAACGTCTCCGGCGAGGTGCACATGTACGCCGACAACATGACCGACTCGATGGCGAAGGCCATCGAGGAGACCGATCGTCGACGTGACAAGCAGATCGCCTACAACAAGGAGCACGGGATCGATCCGCAGCCGCTGCGCAAGCGGATCGCCGACATCACCGAGGTGCTTGCGCGAGAAGGGGCGGACACCGCCGACATGTTGTCAGGTCGCGGTCGAGCCACGGGCAAAGGCAAGTCGCCGACGCCGAACCTCCGTCGCACGGGTATCGCCGCCGAGGGGGCTCAGCAGCTCGAGGCGACGATCCAGGACCTGACGAACCAGATGCTCGCCGCCGCGTCCGAGCTGAAGTTCGAGCTGGCAGGACGACTCCGTGACGAGGTCCAGGATCTCAAGAAGGAACTCCGCGCCATGGAGCGCGCAGGACACGCGTGAGTCGATGATGGTGGCCGTGGACGGCGAACGGGATGAGCTCGCGGACCGGGTGCGAGCACTACTGGGCGTCGCCCCGGGCATCGAAGAGCGTCGGATGTTCGGCACCCGGGCGTTCCTCATCGACGGCCACATCCTCGTCGGCGCGCGCAGAGGCGGCGCGCTGCTCGTGCGGGTCGCCGAGGAGAACGGAGCGACGCTCGTGCTCAGACCCGGTGTCTCGCAGGCGCTGATGGGATCGAAGACGATGGGCCTCGGCTGGCTCGACGTCGACGCCTCGGCGCTGCGGGACGACGACGATCTCGTGTTCTGGCTGGATGTGGCTCGCGAGGACGCCGGAGGGGAGTCCTGACCTCTCGGCAGCCGAGCATCGGCGCCTGCCGGGACTCGCGCACCGTCGCCCGCTCGGCATCCGAGCATCCCGCCTGTGAGGCATCCGGGCATCGCGGACCGCTAGGCGAGCGAGCGCGCGCTCGACGGTACTCGTGCGTCCGAAAGTCGGATGCCTCAGGGGCAGTGCACGAGCGGCTTGGGGCCGGAGCGGTCGATCTCGTGCGCGGTCATGGGCGCGCCGCACAGAGGGCATGCGCGTTCGGCCCGCTCTGCGGGCGTCGGCGGCGGGGTCTTCTCATAGGGACCGACGGACGCCGGGCCCGCGAAGCGGATGAGATTCGTGTTGGCCCAGGCATAGAAGCCGCCCGCCTCGCGGATGCGGTCGCGGAGAGGTGCGCGTTCGGGGTTCTTCGCCATAGTCGTTAGTGTACTAACTATTAGTGCCTATGTATACTCGTGGCGTGACGGCATCCGACGACCTGCTCCGCCTCGAGAACCAGCTGTGCTTCGCGGTGGTGACCGCCGCGCGGAACGTCGTCGCCATCTACCGGCCGATCCTCGAGCCGCTGGGCCTCACGCACCCGCAGTATCTGGTGATGCTCGCCCTCTGGGAGCGTGCGCCGCGCACCCTCACCGATCTCGCGAGCGACCTCGCCATGGAACCTGCGACCGCGTCTCCGCTGGTCAAGCGTCTCGAGAGCGACGGACTCGTCATGCGCGAACGCAGCCCGCAGGACGAGCGGCGTCTGGAGATCACGCTCACCGCGGCGGGCACGGCTCTGCGGACCCGCGCGCTCGACGTTCCGCACCAGGTCATGCGGGCGGTCGGCATGGATCTGGATGAGGTGGCCCTGCTGCGCGACGGGCTGTCGGCATTCGCGGGACGGCGAGCGACGGAGTCTCCCGCCGCACCGTAGGGTGAGGGCATGCGCCGCTCTGGATCCGACTCCGCTCCGGGCGACGCATGAGCAGGACCGCCAGGCTCTGGCCGTTCATCGCTCTCGCGGGACTGGCCCTCGTCGCGATGCTCGCAGCCGGTCTGCAGGGGCGGCCCACACCGAGCGGCACCGGAGTCACTCCCGCACCCGCGCCGACGTTCACCGTCTCGCAGCCCCCGTCATCCGGTTTTCCTCTGGCGGATGACGTCGAGCCGAACCCGTTCTTCCAGGTGCTCGCGAATGTCGTCCTTCTGGGCTTGCTCGTGCTCCTGGCGGTCGCGGCGCTGGCCCTCCTGGCGGTCGCGATCCGCGCGCTCGCCCGGGCGTGGCGGACGCGCCCCCTGCGCCGGGCGGATGGCGACGGGGTCGGGGCCGTCCGTGAAGGAGGGTCCGCCATCGGGGCCGACGAGCACATCGACACCCGATCCGTGCAACGGGGGATCGCCGCGGCGCTGCACGACGTCGATGAGCGGCCCCGCCCAGCGGATGCGATCGTCGCAGCCTGGCTCGGTCTGGAGCAGAGCGCGGCCGACGCGGGCGCCGCGCGGGGAGCGAGCGAGACACCCGGTGAGTTCGCTCTGCGCATCATCACTCGGCGGGAGGGGCTGTCCGTCGACGCCCGAACCCTCCTCGGTCTCTACCAGCGTGTGCGCTTCGGCGATCACGATGCCGACGAGACGGATCGTGCCGCCGCGCGGAGCGCACTGCGGCGCATCGAGGAAGGGTGGCGATGAGCGTCGTCAAGGTGCTGACGGCGATCGGCTCGGCCGTCGTCGCGGCGATCGTCTTCACGGTGATCGGATTCGCCGTTCCCTATGTGATCGCCTTCGCGCTCGTCACCGGCGCGGTGGCGGTGCTCGCGGCCATCGTGATGCCGGACGATCCGCGAGCCGACGCGCCACTGATCCCGATCCCGACCGACATCCGGGCGAGTGAGATCTCCCGGCTGGCCTGGGCGTTGAACACCAAGACCGGCGCGGCGGGAACACGGGTCGCTCTGCGCGTCCGCGGCATCCTGCGACATCGCCTGGAACGTCTCGGCGTCGATCCTGACGATCCCCTCGACCGTGCGCGGCGCGACGACCTGATCGGTCCCGACCTGTGGCCGAGACTCGCAGGGTCCGAGCCCGACCTCGCGGACATCGTGAGCGCACTCGATGCGATCGATCGACTCTCACCCACGAAGCCCACGAAAACCACGAAGCCCACGAAGCCCACGAAGGAGACTCCATGACGAACACCACCGGCATCGCCGACACGGGCTCGCAGATCCTCGCAGCTGTGCGGACGGCCGTCGTCGGCATGGACGAGCCGCTCGAGATCGCGCTGGCGGCGATCCTGGCCGGAGGGCATGTCCTGTTCGAGGACGTACCCGGTCTGGGCAAGACCCTCGCCGCACGCAGCCTGGCGTCGGCGCTCGGGCTCTCCTTCCGCCGCCTGCAGTGCACCCCGGACATGCTCCCCGCCGACGTCACCGGGTCGTACGTCTACGCGCCGGACTCGGCGGAGTTCGAGTTCCGTCCCGGCCCGATCTTCACGGGTCTGCTGCTCGCAGACGAGATCAACCGGACGACGCCGAAGACGCAGTCGGCGATGCTCGAGGCGATGGCCGAGCGGCAGGTGACCGTCGAGGGGAACAGCTTCGCGTTGGACGCCCCGTTCCACGTCATCGCCACGGCCAACCCGATCGAGTACGAGGGGACTTACGCCCTACCTGAGGCGCAGCTCGACCGGTTCATGGTGCGATTGTCGGTCGGCTATCCGACTGAGGAGGGCGAAGCACGCATCCTGATGGATCGCATCGCCCGACAGCAGGAGGCGGCGCAGGTGCGAGCCGTGCTCGATCCGTCCCGACTCCTCGAGCTGCAGCGCGATGTCGAGGCCATCCACGTCGATCCTGACATCGCGCGCTACTGCGTCGACCTGACGAGGGCGACCCGGACCGCGGCGAATGTCGAGGTCGGCGCATCTCCGCGCGGTGCGCTCGCCCTGCTGCTGCTGGGACGGGCACTGGCCGCTCTCGGCGGTCGGGACTTCGTCACCCCTGACGACGTCAAGCGCATCGCGGTGCCGGTCCTCGCGCACCGGCTCACCCTGACGCCGCAGGCCTGGGCGCTCGGCGTCTCGGCCGTGGACGTGGTCCTCGGCGTCGTCGGCCGGGTGCCGGTGCCGCCCACCGTGGGGAGTCCGGGATGAGTCGTCGCGCGGTCCGCCCTGGGCCGGCGCTCGTCGTCGCCGCCGGAGCCACGATCGTGCTCGCCGGCGTGGGGATCGTCTCCTCGCGGCCCGACATCGTCGGGATGGCGCTGCCCGTCGTCATCTGGATCGCGATGGTGCACGGCCGTGCGAACGTCGACGCGGCCACCGCAGTGGAGGTGACGTCCCGCCCCGCATCGGTCGATGCGATCGAGACCGTCATCGATGTCGACAGCGCAGCGGATGCCGTCGAGCTGACGATCGTGCAGTCGCAGAGACGCACCCGCACGATCGTCGTGCCCGGCCGAAGAGGCCGAGTCGTCGCACGGAGCCGGATCCTGCATTCGGGGCCCATCACGGCCGTCCGGATCGCCGCGCGCGGCATCCTCGCGGAAGGCGCGCTTCTCGGACCCGCGACGCCCGTGCTCGAGGACGTCCGGCACATCGAGCCCGACCTGATCGCAATCGACGCGCTGCCGCTTCCGCGGAGTCTGACGGGCCTGCACGGCGCGCATCAGGGGCGACGGCCCGGCCATGGAGGGGACTTCCGAGACATCCATCCCTTCGCGCCCGGCGACGAACTGCGCCGCGTCGACTGGCGCGCGACCGCGCGCATGGCCAGGCGCCCCGGTGACCTGCTCGTGCGGCGCACGCAGACCGTGAGCGACGCCTCGGTGGTGATCGCGATCGACACCGCCGAGGACCTCGGAACCGTGGTCGCATCGTGGGGGAGCGGAGACGGAGAACGCAGCGGCGTCACCTCTCTGGATCGCGCACGACAGGCCGCACGGTCGATCGCATCCTCGGCGATCGGCGGCGGCGATCGCGTCGCACTGCATGTGCTCGTCCATGGCGGGCGATCCGTCCGCAGCGGGAGCGGCAGTCGGCACCTCGCGCGCCTGGAGGCGACGATCGCGGCGATCTCCCAGGCCGACGACGATGCGACGTTCCGGCGCACTCCACCCGTGCCACCGGGGTCGGTCGTCTACGTCGTGTCGACCTTCTTCCAGGGCGCGGCCGCCGATACCGCGCTCATGTGGCGTGG
This sequence comes from Microbacterium sp. ZW T5_45, assembly GCF_044987415.1. Lineage (NCBI taxonomy): Bacteria > Bacillati > Actinomycetota > Actinomycetes > Micrococcales > Microbacteriaceae > Microbacterium > Microbacterium sp. ZW T5_45. Next base: position 134,979 of record NZ_JBJDRJ010000006.1, read on the forward strand.
CGGCGGCCATCGCGTCGTCGCCGTCGACATCCTCCCAGAGCTCGATCGGTCCCGGCTCACGCCGGCGCAGCGGATCGCGCTCCGAGTGGTGATGGCCGAGAGGGAGAACGTCCTGAGCGACCTCAGGGGCGCGGGCATCGACGTCATGACCTGGTCCGATGCGGCATCCGGCGATCTCCGCGTCGCGGCGAGGACCCGACGATGACGCGCAACGACAGGATCGAGACGCCGGTCGCCGTCTCCGGAGTGATCATCCGGGCCGCACTCGTGGCCGCCGTCTGTCTCGGAGCGGCGGTCCTCGTCCCGGTGATCGGCTGGAGCATCGCGGCCGTCGTCTGCGGTCTGCTCGCTGCCGCGTATCCGGCGTCGCAGGCGGGATGGGGTGCAGTCGCATGCTTCGTGGTCGGGATGCTGATCGCCGGGCCCGACCTCGGCCGGAGTATGCTCGCCGTACTGCTCGTGCAGGTGATCCTCCAGCTCGGCGCGCTGGCTCTGGTCGTTCCGCTGCGAGCGCGCGTCGTGCTCGCAGCCCTTCGTCCTTCCGCGGTCAGGCTGGTCGTCGGACAGGCGATCGCACAGCCGGCGACGTTCCTCGTCGTGCAGGCCACGTCGGTCGCGGCGCCCGTCATGCCGTGGCTCGCACTCGTCGGAGGCGGTGCTGTGCTCGGCATGAGCATCCTCCTGCTGATCCTGCTGCGGGATGCCTCGAAGGCGCCCTCGGGGCGGTGAGGCCGACAGGCGCGGAGCCAGTGTCGGTGGCCCCTCGTAGACTTGACCGGTGCCTATCGTCCCGGTTGCAACCCCAGGAAAACTCAGTGTTCGCGGAGCCCGCGTGCACAATCTCAAGAACGTCGACATCGACATCCCCCGCGACTCCCTCGTGGTCTTCACGGGGCTGTCGGGCTCGGGCAAGTCGAGTCTCGCGTTCGACACGATCTTCGCCGAAGGGCAGCGTCGCTACGTCGAATCGCTGAGCGCCTACGCGCGCCAGTTCCTCGGTCAGGTCGACCGCCCGGACGTCGACTTCATCGAGGGGTTGAGCCCCGCGGTGTCGATCGACCAGAAGTCCACGAACCGCAACCCTCGATCGACCGTCGGCACGATCACCGAGATCTACGACTACATGCGTCTGCTGTGGGCGCGCATCGGCGTGCCGCACTGCCCGCAGTGCGGGGAGAAGATCCAGCGGCAGACCGTCCAGCAGATCGCCGACCAGCTCATGGAACTCCCTGAGCGCACGCGCTATCAGATCGTGGCGCCGATCGTCTCGCAGAAGAAGGGCGAGTTCGTCGACCTGTTCCGCGAGCTCGGTGCCAAGGGCTACTCGCGGGCGATCGTCGACGGCGATCTCATCCAGCTCGCGGAGCCCCCGACGCTGAAGAAGAGCTACAAGCACGACATCGCCGTCGTCGTCGACCGTCTGGTCGCGTCCGATGACATCCTGGGCCGCGTGACCGACTCGGTCGAGACCGCCCTCGGGCTCGCCGACGGGGTCATGCAGATCAACTTCGTCGACGAGGAGGGCGATGCCGCCTGGCAGTCCTTCTCCGAGAAGCTGGCCTGCCCGAACGGGCACGCCATCACGCTGACCGAGATCGAGCCCCGCACGTTCTCGTTCAACGCCCCGTTCGGTGCCTGCCCCGCCTGCTCGGGTCTCGGCACCCGTATGTCGGTCGACGTCGATCTCATGCTCGGCGACGAGGAGCTCTCGATCCGCGAGGGCGCGATCATCCCCTGGACGACGCAGGGCAAGGGGCTGTTCCAGTACTACGAGCGCCTGCTCGAGGGACTCGCCGCCGACCTCAACTTCTCGCTCGACACCCCTTGGCAGGACCTCAGGGTCGATGTGCAGGACGCGGTCCTTCGTGGCGACAACTACAAAGTCACCGTCAAGTTCAAGAACCGGTACGGGCGCGAGATGCGCTACTCCTCCGGGTTCGAGGGCGTAGTGCCCTACATCGAGCGCCAGTACGCCCAGGCCGAGTCCGACACGCAGCGTGCGCGCTGGGGCGAGTACCTCCGCGAGGTGCCGTGCCCGGTGTGCGATGGCAACCGCCTCAAGCCCGAGGTGCTCGCGGTGCAGGTGCACGGTCACTCGATCGCCGAGGTCTCGCACCTGAGTCTCGCCGACGCCCGCGAGTTCATGGGAACCCTCGTGCTCTCCGACCGCGAGGCGAAGATCGCGGCTCAGGTGCTCCGCGAGATCCGCCTGCGTCTCGACTTCCTCCTGCAGGTGGGCCTCGCGTACCTCAACCTCAGCCGCGCTGCCGGATCGCTGTCGGGTGGTGAGGCGCAGCGCATCCGGCTCGCCACGCAGATCGGTTCCGGCCTGACCGGTGTCCTGTACGTCCTCGACGAGCCCTCGATCGGTCTGCATCAGCGGGACAACCGTCGCCTCATCGACACGCTCCTCAAGCTCCGCGATCTCGGCAACACGCTGATCGTCGTCGAGCACGACGAAGAGACGATCGAAGCCGCCGACTGGGTGGTCGACATCGGACCGGGCGCCGGCGTGAACGGGGGAGCGGTCGTGCACTCCGGCTCGTATGAGGAACTCCTCGACGAGACCGGATCCATGACGGGTGACTACCTCTCCGGTCGCCGGGAGATCGAGACGCCGAAGAAGCGTCGCAAGATCGACAAGAAGCGGATGCTGAGCGTCGTCGGCGCGCGTGCGAACAACCTCAGGAACGTGAACGCCGACTTCCCGCTCGGCGTGCTCACCGCGGTCACCGGTGTCAGCGGTTCCGGCAAGTCCTCGCTGGTGAACGACATCCTGTATCAGGTGCTCGCCTCGCGGCTGAACGGGGCACGGACGGTTCCCGGAAAGCACACGCGGGTCTCCGGCCTCGACAATCTCGACAAGGTCGTGCACGTCGACCAGGCACCGATCGGTCGTACGCCGCGGTCGAACCCGGCGACGTACACGGGTGTCTTCGACCGCATCCGCACCCTGTTCAGCGAGACCCCGGAGGCGAAGGTGCGGGGCTACCTGCCCGGGCGCTTCAGCTTCAACGTCAAGGGCGGTCGCTGCGACGCCTGCTCGGGCGATGGCACCATCAAGATCGAGATGAACTTCCTGCCCGACGTGTACGTCGACTGCGAGGTCTGCCACGGCAAGCGCTACAACCGCGACACCCTCGCCGTGCACTACAAGGGGAAGAACATCGCCGAGGTCCTCGAGATGCCCATCGCCGAGGCAGCCGAGTTCTTCGAACCGATCCAGGCGATCCACCGCTACATGAAGACCCTCGTCGACGTGGGGCTCGGCTACGTGCGGCTCGGGCAGTCCGCCACCACCCTCTCCGGCGGCGAGGCGCAGCGCGTCAAGCTCGCGACCGAGCTTCAGCGCCGCAGCAACGGCCGCAGCATCTACGTGCTCGACGAGCCGACCACGGGTCTGCACTTCGAGGATGTGCGCAAGCTGCTCGAGGTTCTGAACGGGCTGGTCGACAAGGGCAACACCGTCGTGGTGATCGAGCACAACCTCGATGTGATCAAGTCGTCCGATTGGGTGATCGACCTCGGCCCGGAGGGCGGCTCCGGCGGCGGGCAGATCCTCGCCACCGGAACGCCCGAGCAGATCGCTCGCGTCGAGGAGAGCCACACCGGTCAGTTCCTCGCGGAGATCCTCGGCGAGGGGCGGGCTGCGCGGAAGGCGAGCTGATGGCCGACGTCCTCCCGTACAAGCCGCGCACGGGGGAGATCCCGACCGATCCCGGTGTCTACCGATTCCGTGACGCCGACGGCCGGGTGCTCTACGTGGGCAAGGCGAAGAACCTGCGCCAGCGGCTGTCGAACTACTTCGCCCCGCTGCGCACGCTCCACGAGCGCACCCGGCGGATGGTGACGACCGCGGCATCCGTCGAATGGACGGTCGTGCCGACGGACGTGGACTCCCTGCAACTGGAGTACATGTGGATCAAGGAGTTCGATCCACCCTTCAACGTGCGCTACAAGGACGACAAGTCCTACCCGTTCATGGCGGTCACGATGGCCGACGAGGCGCCGCGCGTGATCGTGACGCGGAACCGGCGCATCCCCGGCGCGCGGTACTTCGGGCCCTACCCGAAGGTCTGGGCCGTGCACGACACGATCGACCTCATGATCAAGGCGTTCCCGATCCGCACGTGCAGCGACGCGAGCTACAAGCGAGCCATGCAGACCGGCCGTCCGTGCTTCCCCGGGCAGATCGGCAAGTGCGGAGGCCCATGCTCGATGACCGTGACGATCGCCGAGCACCGCGCGATGGTCGACGACTTCGTCGCCTTCATGGCGGGAGGGGATGAGCGATTCACCCGCCAGCTCACCGAGCAGATGCTCGCCGCCTCTGCAGCGATGGACTACGAGGCGGCAGCGAAGTACCGCGACAAGCTCGGTGCGATCGAGGCCGTGCTCGGCAAGAGCGCCCTGGTGCTCGCCGCCGACGAGGACGCCGATCTCTTCGGCATCGCCGAGGACGAGCTCTCGGCGGCCGTGCAGCACTTCGTCATCCGCGGAGGCCGTGTGCGCGGTGTGCACGCGCTCACCCTGGACAAGGAGATCGACATCGCCGGCGGCGAACTCGTCGACCAGGTCCTGCAGCGCGCCTACGGCGATGCTCCCGACATCCCTCGCCGCGTGATCGTGCCCGTACTGCCCGACGACGCCACCGAACTCGAGGAGTGGCTGCGCGAGCGCCGCGGGAAGAGGGTCGAGATCTCCGTCGCTCAGCGCGGTCAGCGTGCCGACCTCATGCGTACCGCGACGTTGAACGCGCAGCAGGCGCTCATCCGCCACAAGACGCGGCGCACCAGCGACTATGTCGCACGAACCCAGGCTCTGACGGATCTGCAGCAGGCACTCGGCATGGACGAGGCGCCGTTGCGCATCGAGTGCTTCGACATCTCGCACCTGAGCGGGACGAATGTGGTCGCCTCGATGGTCGTGTTCGAGGATGGTCTGCCGCGCAAAGACCAGTACCGCTCCTTCAACATCGCCGAGACCACCGACGACACGGACTCGATGTACCAAGTGCTCATGCGCCGGCTCGCGTACCTCGACCGGCCGGAACAGGAGGACGCGGCGGACGCTGATGACTCCGAGACGCAGGGGCGTCGCAAACCACGCTTCGCGTACCCGCCGCAGCTTCTTCTCGTCGACGGCGGCCAGCCCCAGGTCGAGGCCGCGGCCAGGGCGCTCAAGGACTCGGGCCACACCGAGATCGCGGTCTGCGGCATCGCCAAGAGGCTCGAGGAGATCTGGCTGCCCGGCGACGACTTCCCGGTGATCCTTCCGCGCACCAGCGAGTCGCTGTACCTGATCCAACGGCTCCGTGACGAGGCGCATCGCTTCGCGATCACCCACCAGCGCAAGAGGCGGCGCAACGACATCACGACCGTGCTCGCCGAGGTCCCTGGACTCGGTGCGTCACGCATCAAGGTCCTGTTGAAGCACTTCGGATCCGTCGCCGCCCTCAAGGCCGCGGAACCCGGGGCGATCGAAGAGGTCCAGGGCATCGGCCCCGTTCTCGCGCAGAACATCCACACGCATCTCTCCACTCGCTAGGCTGGTCCCGGCGGGGGAGAGAGGGAGATGATGGCTGACGGGGACAAGGGCGAGTTCCTCATCGTGACAGGCATGTCGGGCGCAGGGCGTACGACCGTCGCGAACGCACTGGAGGATCTCGGCTGGTACGTCGTGGACAATCTGCCTCCGCAGATCCTGCGCCCGCTGCTCGACCTCACCGACATGGGTGGCGACGCGCTCCCCAAGGTGGCGGCGGTCGTGGATGTGCGCGGCCGGAACCTCTTCGACGACTTCCCCGGCGTGGCCAGGGCCCTCCGTTCCCGAGGATCGGTCCGCGTGCTGTTCCTCGACGCGGGCGACGATGTGCTCGTCCGCCGGTTCGAGGCCGTGCGCCGCCCGCATCCGCTGCAGGCCGACGGCACCCTACTCGACGGCATCCGCACGGAGCGGTCTCGACTCGCGCCGATCAGAGAGTCCGCCGACCTCGTGATCGACACCTCCGCGCTGAACATCCACCAGCTCGCTACCCAGGTCTCGGATCTCTTCGCCGATGAGGGGTCCGCCCGTCACCGGGTCACCCTGATGAGCTTCGGCTTCAAGTACGGACTGCCCACCGACGTCGACCTCGTCGCCGACATGCGGTTCCTGCCCAACCCGTTCTGGAACGAGGAACTGCGGGGACTCACAGGGCAGGACGAGGCCGTGCGCGACTACGTGCTGTCACGCGATGGTGCCATGGAATTCCTCGACGCCTACACAGCGGCCCTGACGCCGGTGCTGCTCGGATACCAGCGCGAGAACAAGAGCCACTCGACCGTCGCGATCGGCTGCACGGGCGGAAAGCACCGGTCGGTGGCGATGGTGGAGGAGCTGTCGCGCAGACTCGCGGCGGTCCCCGGCGTCGCGGTGAACGTGCGCCATCGAGACCTGGGCCGGGAGTAGTCCGGACGCCGGAACGGGGTAGGCTGGAGGTTTGCGCCGCGACCCGGCGCGTGAGCGTGAAGGAGTCCCGTGGCACTAACCACCGACGTCAAGGCTGAGTTGGTCAGCATCCGCAATGCACCCCCCACGGTGCGTGTCGCCGAGGTGACGGCAGTGCTCCGGTTCGCCGGCGGCCTGCACTCGATCGCCGGGCGGGTGGCTGTCGAGGCAGAAGTGGACGCCGAGGTTCTCGCGCAGCGCGTGGCCAGGGATCTCGCCGAGATCTACGGGGTCCGTCCCGAGATCGCGCAGGTGCAGTCGAGCACCGCGAATGACGGCGCACGGTGGGCGGTCCGCGTGATCGCGGCGGGGGAGACCCTCGCTCGTCAGACCGGCCTGCTGGATCAGCGCCGACGTCCGGTCCGGGGTCTCCCGAACCGTCTCACCACCGGGTCCCGCGCAGAGGTCGCAGGGCTCTGGCGCGGAGCCTTCCTCGCCGCCGGCACGCTCAGCGAGCCCGGCCGCTCGGCGATGCTCGAGATCTCCTGCCCGTCGTCCGAAGCCGCCATGGCGCTCGTCGGCGCCGCACATCGTCTCGGCGTGGCAGCCAAGGCGCGCGAGGTGCGCGGCATGCCCCGCGTCGTCGTGCGCGAGGGCGAGGCGATCCGTACAATCCTCACCGAGATGGGTGCGCACCGAACCGCCACTTCATGGGAGGAGATGCGCCAGCGCCGCGAGGTGCGCGCCGGCGTGAACCGGCTCGTCAACTTCGACGATGCGAATCTGCGTCGCTCCGCCCAGGCCGCCGTCGCCGCCTGCGCGCGTGTCGAGCGTGCCCTCGAGATCCTCGCCGACGACGTGCCCGACCACCTCCGGGTCGCCGGCGAGCTGCGCCTCGCGCATCGCGACGCCAGCCTCGACGAGCTCGGCCACCACGCCGAGCCGCCCATGACGAAGGACGCCGTCGCCGGACGCATCCGCCGCCTCCTCGCGATGGCCGACAAGCGCGCGCAGCAGGAGGGAATCCCAGGAACCGAGGCTGCGGTTCCCGCGGGCCTCGACGCCTGACATCCTCCTTTTTCGAACGCCCCTCCGCCCGCGTGCGGAGGGGCGTTCGTTCGTTCCCGACGGGGAAGGTTCCGGCCCGGCCGAGCGTTGTCGTCAGTAGGATGAGACCGTCTGCTCCGTGCCGCACCTCAGCGGTCCGGAGGACCGGCAAGCGCCGCGGCCCGGCGCGGATTGGATGAAATCGACATGGCTGTGTACACGCTCCCCGACCTTCCCTATGACTTCGCAGCTCTCGAGCCGCACATCAGCGGCAAGATCATGGAGCTCCACCACGACAAGCACCATGCGACGTACGTCGCCGGCGCGAACGCGGCGCTCGAAGGCCTCGCCGAGGCTCGTGAGAGCGGCAACCTCGCGAACGTGAACAAGCTCGAGAAGGACCTTGCGTTCAACCTCGGCGGCCACGTCAACCACTCGATCTTCTGGACCAACCTCTCGCCGAACGGCGGCGGACAGCCCGAGGGCGAGCTCAAGACCGCGATCGAGGAGTTCTTCGGCTCCTTCGAGAAGTTCCAGGCACACTTCACGGCCAACGCGCTCGGCATCCAGGGCTCGGGATGGTCGGTGCTGAGCTGGGACTCGATCGGCCAGCGTCTGATCATCCAGCAGCTGTTCGACCAGCAGTCGAACACCGCGCAGGGCACCGTGCCGCTGTTCCAGCTCGACATGTGGGAGCACGCCTTCTACCTCGACTACCTCAACGTCAAGGCCGACTACGTCAAGGCCGCGTGGAACATCGCGAACTGGGAGAACGTGGCCCAGCGCTTCGAGGTCGCCCGCAAGCAGACCGACGGCCTGCTGGTACTGTCGTAATCAAGACGGGCGTCCCGATGGGGACATCCCCGTCGGGACGCCGCTGTCCATGCTTCACCCAGTTGAAACCGCGCGCGAGCGCACAAGAAATCAGGAGACCTGAGTGTCTGTCAAGATCGGTATCAACGGCTTCGGCCGCATCGGACGCAACTACTTCCGCGCGGCGCTCGCGCAGGGAGCGGACCTGGAGATCGTGGCGGTCAACGACCTCACGGACAACAAGACCCTGGCGCACCTGCTGAAGTACGACTCCGTCGGTGGCGTGCTGGATGCAGAGATCAGCTACGACGAGGACAGCATCACCGTCAACGGCAAGGAGATCAAGGCGTTCGCGGAGCGCGACCCCGCCAACCTGCCGTGGGGCGAGCTGGGCGTCGACATCGTCATCGAGTCGACCGGCTTCTTCACCAAGGCGGAGCTCGCCAAGAAGCACATCGAGGCCGGCGCGAAGAAGGTGCTGATCTCGGCTCCCGGCACGGGCGTCGACGCGACCTTCGTCATGGGCGTCAACGAGGACAGCTACGACCCGGCTGCCCACCACATCATCTCGAACGCATCCTGCACCACCAACTGCCTCGCGCCGCTGGCCCAGGTGTTCAACGACGAGTTCGGTATCGAGCGCGGCTTCATGATGACCGCTCACGCCTACACGGCCGACCAGAACCTGCAGGACGGCCCCCACGGCGACCTGCGTCGTGCCCGCGCGGCCGCGATCAACATCACCCCCGCCTCCACCGGTGCGGCCAAGGCGATCGGTGAGGTCCTGCCGGAGCTCAACGGCAAGCTCAGCGGCTCGTCGTACCGCGTTCCGGTGCCCACCGGCTCGATCGTCGACCTCACGCTGATCACCGACCGTGAGAACCTCACCGTCGATGAGGTCAACGCGGCGTACAAGAAGGCGGCGGCCGACGGTCGTCTCGCGGGCTTCCTGCAGTACAACGAGGACCCGATCGTCTCCAGCGACATCGTGCACAACTCGCACTCGTCGATCTTCGACGCCACGCTGACCAACGTCAGCGGCAACCTCGTCAAGGTCTCGAGCTGGTATGACAACGAGTGGGGCTACTCCAACCGTCTCGTCGACCTGACCGAGTACGTCGCCGAGCGTCTCTGAACCTCAGACACATGACTCTGCGCACCCTGGACTCCCTGGGTCCGCTCGAGGGCAAGCGCGTCATCGTCCGTTGTGACCTGAACGTCCCGCTTCGGGACGGGGTCATAACGGACGATGGTCGTGTACGCGCCTCGTTGCCGACCCTCAACGCCCTCCTCAACGCCGGCGCCCGCGTCGTCGTCACCTCCCACCTCGGCCGTCCCGATGGCGCGCCCGACCCGCAGTACAGCCTCGCGCCGGTCGCACAGCGACTCTCCGAGCTGCTCGGCAAGCCGGTCGCGTTCGCCCGCGACACGGTCGGTGAGTCGGCCCACGATGCCGTCGACTCGCTCGAGGACGGCGGAATCGTCGTGCTCGAGAACCTGCGCTTCAACGCGGGCGAGACCGCGAAGGACGACGCCGTTCGCGGCGCCTTCGCGGCGCAGCTGGCCGAACTCGGAGACGTTCTCGTCTCCGACGGCTTCGGTGTCGTGCACCGCAAGCAGGCGAGCGTCTACGACCTGGCGCAGCTGCTGCCGTCGGCTGCCGGACTGCTGATCGCCACCGAGCTCGATGTCCTCGACAAGCTCACCGAGAACCCGGAGCGCCCGTACGCGGTCGTGCTCGGCGGATCGAAGGTCAGCGACAAGCTCGGCGTCATCTCGCACCTCCTGCCGCGCGTCGACCGCATCCTGGTCGGCGGGGGGATGCTGTTCACCTTCCTGAAGGCGCAGGGGTACGAGGTCGCCTCGAGCCTTCTCGAGGAGGACCAGCTGGAGACCGTTCGCGGCTACATCGCCGAGGCCGCGGAGCGCGGCGTCGAGCTGGTGCTGCCGACGGACGTCGTCGTGGCGGAGAAGTTCGCGGCGGATGCTGCGCACGAGGTCGTCGCGGCCGATGCGATCGAGAGCACCTCGTTCGGCGCATCCGGTATCGGACTCGACATCGGACCCGAGACGGCGGCACGGTTCGCCGACGTCGTGCGTTCCTCGAAGACCGTGTTCTGGAACGGCCCGATGGGTGTGTTCGAGTTCGCGGCGTTCGCGGGCGGCACCAAGGCCGTCGCACAGGCGCTCACCGAGGTCGACGGCCTCAGCGTCGTCGGCGGTGGCGACTCCGCCGCGGCCGTGCGTCAGCTCGGCTTCGCGGACGACCGCTTCGGTCACATCTCGACCGGCGGCGGCGCGAGCCTCGAGTTCCTCGAGGGCAAGAGACTACCCGGCCTGGAGGTGCTCGGATGGGCATAGCGAACCGTACCCCGCTGATCGCGGGCAACTGGAAGATGAACCTCGACCACCTGCAGGCGGTCGCGTTCGTGCAGAAGCTGCACTGGACGTTGAAGGACGCGAAGCACGAGGACGGATCCGTCGAGGTCGCGGTGTTCCCGCCGTTCACCGACATCCGCAGCGTTCAGACGCTGATCGACGCGGATAAGATCCCGTTCGCCCTCGGTGCGCAGGACCTCTCGGCGCACGACTCCGGCGCCTACACCGGCGAGGTGTCGGGCGCGTTCCTGTCGAAGCTCGACGCGAAGTACGTCATCATCGGCCACTCCGAGCGCCGCGAATACCACGCGGAGTCGGACGAGGTCGTGGCGGCGAAGACCAAGGCGGCACTGAAGCACGGGCTGTCGCCGGTCATCTGTGTCGGCGAGACGCTGGCTCAGCGCGAGGAGTCGGGCCCCACGGCGGTCTCGATCGCCCAGCTCGAGGTCGCGCTCGGCGCGGTCTCGGCCTCGGACGACTTCGTGGTGGCCTACGAGCCGGTCTGGGCGATCGGCACCGGTCAGGTCGCTTCGCCGGAGCAGGCTCAGGAGGTGTGCTCCGCTCTTCGCGCCGTGATCGCGGCGAAGCTCGGTGACGACGCCGCAGCGCGCACCCGCATCCTGTACGGCGGTTCTGTGAAGTCCGCGAACATCGCGAGCTTCATGCGCGAGCCCGATGTCGATGGTGCACTCGTGGGCGGGGCGAGCCTCGTCGTCGACGAGTTCGCCGCGATCATCCGGTTCGAGAAGCACGTCGGAGTATGAGCGTGTGGCGGGGCTGCGGCCCCGCCACACCGTATACTTGACCGTTACCGGGGCAGTCCGCGCCCCATCGAAAGGCTCTTCCCCGTGGAAATTCTCGAGTTCGTCCTGCAGGTCGTGCTGGGTATCACCAGCGTGCTGCTGACCCTCCTCATCCTGCTCCACAAGGGCCGCGGCGGCGGCCTGTCCGACATGTTCGGCGGCGGCATGACCTCGGCCGTCGGCTCGTCCGGCCTCGCCGAGCGGAACCTCAACCGCTTCACGGTCATCCTCGCCCTCACCTGGTTCGTCGCGATCGTCGCACTGGGTCTCATCACGAAGTTCGAGGTGATCTGATGGCCACCGGTGGAAACGCGATCCGCGGCACCCGCGTCGGCTCCGGCCCCATGGGCGAGCAGGACCACGGATATCACGCCGACCGCATCGCGGTCTCGTACTGGGATGGCCTCGGAAACGAGACCGTGCGCTACTTCGCCGCCGGTCTTCCCGAGGAGGAGATCCCGGAGACCATCGATCACCCGCAGTCGGGTCTTCCCGCCGGTCGTGACAAGGCGAACCCGCCTGCGCTGTCGAAGACCGAGCCCTACAAGACGCACCTCGCGTACGTGAAGGAGCGTCGCACCGACGAGGAAGCCGTGCAGCTCCTCGAGGACGCGCTCACGCAGCTGCGCGAGCGCCGGGGTCAGTGACCCCGAGCACACTCCCGTCACGAAGCCGCCGCGATCCGATCGCGGCGGCTTCGTCGTTCCCGGCGCGGCACGCGGCAGCGTTCCTCGTGTGCGAGAAGTCGGAGTTGCGCCGCGACACGCCGTGAGGTGAACGTGAACGTCGGCGTGTCGGCCCACGGCTCCGACCCTTCGCGCGGGCATAGGCGCGGGTGCATGCCGGTCAGGCGTGCGTCGGGGTCACGCGTGCGCCGGGGTCAGCGGCATCCGTAGGCGGCGTCGATGTAGGACTGCGGCGGGTAGCCGTACGCCCAGACGCCGTTGCCGTCGTCGGTGAAGCCCATGCTGATCGCCCACGCCGTCGCCCAACTCTCGATGCTCTCCGAGGTGGACGCGTCGTACATGCCCTCGCATTTGACGCTGATCGCGTGCCCGACCTCGTGGGCGACGAGTGCACGCGAGCTCTCGGCCGGCCACTGCTCGGCGACCGAGTTCGAGAGCTCGATCGCCGCTCGACCCTGGTCCCACCACCAGGTCGTGAGCCCGCCCATGCCCGTGGACCCGCCGTAGCCGTTGACGATCGGACTCCAGTCGAACTCCAGAAGCACACCGGGCGCGAGCGAGCGCGCGAAGGCCTCGATCTCGAGCCTGGTCTGCAGCAGCGGTCCTGCCTTCTCCGCCAGCTCCGTCTGCTCCGAGGCGACGACCTGTGCCGCGGCGCTCTGCAGGGTCGCGAACTCGCTGACGGCATCGTCGTCGAGCGTCGACACCGATGCGAGAGCGGATGCCGCGTCACGCAGCGCGATGACGTCGAGCGTCTTCGCCGAGATGTGCGCCGACTCGAAGCCGGCGGCCGATTCTGCGGCCCCGGACAGCGCGGCGATCGCTGCGTCATCGAGCGCGGCGCCGGCGTCGACCAGATCGGCCGAGGACGCCTCGAGCTCCGCCGCTCTCGCATCCAGCTCGGTCGCCTGTGCGGAGAGGGCTTCGGCCTCACCGAACAGCTCCCAGAACCATCCGGGCTTCGGATCGGCGGCGGGTACTGCCTCCTCCAACTCGGGGGCGAGGTCGGTCACGAGGGTGCTCGCCGCGGTCGTGGCGGCGGACAGCGTGGCAGCGGATTCGGCGGGAACCAGCCCCGAGGAGTCGCCATTGGAGATCTGCGTGGCCGCGGTCGTGGCGATCGTGACCGCCTCGGACTTCTGACCGGCCTCGGTCAGCGCCGCGGATACGGCGTCGCCCGACGCATCGAAGAGGGCGGCGCTGTCGTCGTACGAGAGATTCGAGGCGACCTGCAGCCCCCCGAAGGCGCCTCCTGCCAGGAGGACGCCCACCACGCCGAGAACCAGCGGGACCCGGCTTCGTCGAGGGCGGGTGGGGGAT